>NZ_JBSFIK010000008.1:133928-231851 GCF_053597535.1 Streptomyces sp. NPDC001348
ATGCGGCCCCGCCGCGCGGGCGCGAACAACCGCAGGCACCACGCAGCCCCGGCTCACCCCAACCCCCCAGGGGCGCGGGACTGTGCCGACATGCGGCCCCGCCGCGCGGGCGCGAACAACCGCAGGCACCACGCAGCCCCGGCTCACCCCAACCCCCCAGGGGCGCGGGACTGTGCCGACATGCGGCTCCGCCGCGCGGGCGCGAACAACCGCAGGCACCACGCAGCCCCGGCTCACCCCAACCCCCCAGGGGCGCGGGGAACTGCGCGACAAGCCACAACGCACCGGCACTCGCATACGACAGAACCCGGCAGATGAGAACGCGCTCAAACCCCCTGCACCGATTCAAGAAACGGCTCCACAGCCCCCCGCCAAGCCTCCGGCTGGTCATAGTGGACAAGGTGCCCCGCGTCCGCGACCTCCGCGTACTCCCCGCGCGGCAGCACGCGGACCATCTCCTGGGCCTCCGCCCGCCCCAGCTCCCCGTCGAGTCCGCGTACGACCAGCGCGGGGCACTCGACCAGGGCCAGTTCCTCCCAGTGCGCGTCGTACACCCAGGTCTCGCGGGATTTGAGCATCTGCTCGGGTTCGAAGACGGGGCGCCAGCCGTCCGGGGTCTCGTGCATGACCTCGGCGTAGAACGCGCCCCGGCGGGGGTTCGGGCGCTCCACCCGGGGATCGTCCTCGCCGAACCACTTGCGTACGTCGGCGAGCGTGGCGAAGGGGAGGGGCCAGGACCGGAACCAGTCGGCCCACTCTCGCTGCGAGGCCGCGCCGAGCGCGGAGGCCCGCATGTCGCAGATGATCAGGCCGCGCACCAGGTCGGGGCGCTTGGCGGCGAGCTGCCAGGCGGTCAGCGCGCCCATGGCGTGGCCGATGATGACGGCGGGCGCGAGGCCGAGCTGTTCCAGGGCGGCCTCGGCGTCCTCGATGTACGCGTCCCGGGTGTAGGCGGCCTGCGGGGGCTTGTCGCTCTGGCCGTGGCCCCGCTGGTCCAGCGCGACGGCGTGGTACCGCCCGGAGAGCCAGCGGGCGGTGGACGCCCAGTGCGCGGCACGGCCCATCAGGCCGTGCAGTAACAGCACGCCGGGCCGCGTCCGGCCGGAACCCGCGGCGGCCGGGTCACCCTTGGGAGGGTCCTCGTACTCCCAGGCGGCGAGTCGCACGCCACCCGCCCCCGTCACATCGATGCGCCGTGCCATGGGTCAGGCCCCCCTAGCTCCGCTCGGACACCCGCACACTATCGAATGACTATTCGAAAATTCCGGATCTGCGATCAACACCCCTCATTCGAGTGACACCCCTCAAGGAATGATCGTCGCCGCCCAGGGGATCTCTACTGCGGGGGGCGGACCGCTCGGGGAAACCGGTCCGCGGGGAATGACCCTGAGAGCTCGGGGCTCCGGGTCAGCACAGGGGAGGACAGGCCCCGGCGCCAGACGGCGCCGGGGCCTTCCACCTGTCCGCGGCCGGCGGATCAGGGCTTCGCCACGAACACGTGGGAGGCCACGTCCGCCTCCAGCTCGGCCGCCTCGCCCCCGCTGCCGACCAGCACACCGCCCGCCGCCTCCGTCACGCTCACCACCGAACCGGGCTGCACACCGGCCCGGCGCAGCGTGTACATCAGCTGGGCGTCCGTCTGGATGGGCTCACCGATCCGGCGGACCACGACCGTCTTGCCGTCTCCCGGATCCAGGTCGGCCAGCGACACCATGCCCTCGTCCAGGAACGGATTCGCACCGTCCTTCTCACCCAGCTCCTCCAGGCCCGGGATCGGATTGCCGTACGGCGACTCGGTCGGGTGACGCAGCAGCTCCAGCACGCGACGCTCCACGGCCTCGCTCATCACGTGCTCCCAGCGGCACGCCTCCGCGTGCACCTGCTCCCACTCCAGGCCGATCACGTCGACCAGCAGACACTCCGCCAGGCGGTGCTTGCGCATCACACGCGTGGCCAGCCGACGGCCCTCGTCGGTGAGCTCCAGATGCCGGTCACTGGCCACCGACACCAGGCCGTCACGCTCCATCCGCGCCACCGTCTGGCTCACCGTCGGCCCGCTCTGGTCGAGCCGCTCGGCGATGCGGGCGCGCATCGGGACCACGCCTTCCTCCTCGAGCTCGAGGATGGTGCGGAGATACATCTCCGTGGTGTCGATCAGTCCGGACATACGTGCCCCTTGATTGCTTCTGCCGGAAGCTCGCCGCTCCCCGGCGCGTGCGCTGGCCCTGACCCCAATTCTGACGCATACCAGTGACAACCGTGCCGCGCCACCGAAACCCACACGGCGAGGAGCACGCCCACACCGCGCCCGCCCCGGCCACCGTCACCGTATTGACAGCGCACTGGTCCAGACCGCACGGTGATCCGCGACACAGACGCCACGCACACAGGCGCCGCGAACACAGACTCCGCGAAGGGGCAACGCATGAGCGACGGCACGCCGGCCGACCGGTTCCTCGACGCCGCCATCGGCCTGCTGCGCCGGGTCAAGGAGGAGGAGTCGCAGACCATCACGGCCGCCGCCACGCTCCTCGCCGACACCGTCGAGGCCGGCGGCCGGCTGTTCGCCTTCGGCGCCGGCCACTCCTCGCTCGCCGCACAGGACGTCGTCTACCGCGCGGGCGGTCTCGCCCTCATGAACCTGCTCGCCGTCCCCGGCGTCGTCGGGGTCGACGTCGTCCCCGCCACCCTCGGCTCCGCCCTCGAGCGCGTCGACGGCCTGGCCACCGCCGTCCTCAGCACCTCACCGCTCCGCGCCGGCGACACCCTCGTGATCATCTCCCTCTCCGGCCGCAACGCCCTCCCCGTCGACATGGCGGCGGGCGCCCGCGCCCTCGGCGCCAAGGTCATCGGCGTGACATCGCTCGCCTACACCACCGGGACCACGTCCCGGCACTCCTCCGGGACCTTCCTCAAGGACCACTGCGACATCGTCCTCGACTCCAAGATCGCCGTCGGGGACGCCGAACTCACCCTCGACACCGTCCCCGCGCCCTTCGCCCCCGCCTCCACGGTGGTCACCGCCGCCCTCCTCCAGGCGGTCATGGCCACGGCAGCCGCCACCCTCGCCGACCGCGGCATCGAACCCCCGCTGCTGCGCTCCGGCAACGTGGACGGCGGCCACGACTGGAACCGCCGCGTCTTCGAGCAGTACCGGGACCGGATCTTCTATCAGCACTGAGCGCTGCGAACGGGGGTCACCCCGGCGCGGGCCCCTCCCCGACCGCCCCCGCCAGATCCAGCGCCACCGCGATCCGCACGGCGACATCCTCGGCGTACGCCGCGTCGGACCGCTCGAACCGGCTCCGCCCACGCCCCCGCAGGAAGGTCACCACACCCAGCGTCCGACCCCGGCTGCGCAGCACCGCGCACAAGGCGTGCACGCTGTCGGCGGGCCACTGCCGTGCCAGAGCCCACTCCCGGGCCCGCTCGGCCGGCACGTCACCCGCGTCCGCCCGCACGGCCCCCACCCGCTCCACGCACTGCAGCGCGGGATGCCCCTGCTCGTACAACACCGGCAGACCGGCCGCCCCCGTCACCAGACTCGGCCCGGGCGCCCCGGAGGGCGTCGCCGCGATCCGCACCAGCCGCACCGGCCCGGACGCCTCCGCCACCACCGGAAGGGCACCCGCCACCCGGTCGATCAGAGCATGGTCGGCGAACCCGGCCAACGCGAAGTCCAGGTGGATCGTGGCCGCCTCCGCCGGGTCCTCGCACTCCGCCGCCGCCCGCGCCGCCCGGTGCAGCTGGTTGCTGCGGAAACGCAGCAGCGCCGCCTCCTGCTCACCCTGCTTCGCCTCGGTGACGTCCTGGAACATCCAGCTCACCCCGAGCGGCACCGGCTCCTCCGCGAGCGGCGAGGCCAGCCGCAGGAACCAGCTGCGCCAGCACCGCCGCCGCTCACCCTCCGACGTGCGCACGCTCACCCACATCTCGGCGGGGGCGGGCGGCGCACCCTCGGCCAGCACATGGGTCAGCGCGCCCTCCAGCTCCTCCACACCCTGGGACAGCAGCTCCCCGAGCGGCCGCCCCAGCCCGGACGTACGCCCCACCCCCAACGCCCGCGCCGCGTGCGCGTTCACCACGGCGGGCCTGAGGTCGGCGTCGACGAGCACGACACCCCACGAGGCGTCCTCGAACAACGCCTCGCTCAGAGCGATGGACCGCTCCAGGTCGATCTGCGCGTGCACCTCGCTGAACGCGCAGTACACCCCCGCCGGCTTGCCGTCGGGCCCGCGCACGGCCGCGGACTGGGTCCGTACGAGCACCCGCCCGCCGTCCTTCGTCACCAGAGCGAACTCGTGCACCTGCCGACCGGGCGCGTGCATCGCGGACAGCAGCCGCCCCTCGACCTCCCCCGCGTCGGCGGTGCGCACCGCCCAGCCCGCGAACCCCTTGCGCCCCACCGCCTCCGCCGCGGTCCAGCCCAGGATCCGCTCCGCCTCACGGTTCCAGTGCGTGACGACCCCGTCCGCGTCGAAGGCGCACAGAGCCGCGTCCATACCGTCGAGCAGAGCGGCGAGCAGATCGGCTCCGTCCCGCTCGGGCCCGTCGGGCCCCAGCTCATCGGTGGTCCCACTACGCCGGGAAGCACTCACCTGGACCCCCTGCAGGCTGTGTCCGCGGTTACGGCACGAAGGTTCGCTCACTCACCTTCATTCAACTCGAACGTGACGCAGCGCACACTCGGTTCCCACAAGATTGAAGGAATCGTTGTAGTCAGCCGCTCTCTTTGAGAGTGCCCAGCCGGAGGTCGACCCACTCGTCGCTCTCCCCCTCCAGCACATACCGCTCGACCTCGACGAAACCACATTTCCCGGCGAACCTCAGCCCGCTCTCATTGACCGCCAGCACACACGTCTCGACCGCCTCCGCCCCCAGCACGCGCGCGTGGGCGAGCCCGTCCTCGTACAGCGCCCTGCCGTACCCGCGCCCCCGGCACTCGGGCAGCACCCGCGCGATCACCGTGGCCACGCCGTCCTGCGGCGGGCGCACGGTGGAACACCCGACGAGCACATCACCGACGTACGCGTTCACCAGCCGATTACGCCGCAACCGCCCCCGGGCGTCCTCCGACGACATGGCTGCCGGCGGCACGACCACGTTGTGCACATGCCGCCACTGCTCCAGCGCCGACTCGTCCTCAACGGGCCGAATCGTCAACCCCGGCCGCGGCTCAGCCGTCCCACGTCGCTCCGTCATGCCCGGGACGCTAGGTGAGCAGCGCGAACGTGTGCAACGAAAAAACGGTTGATCGGGAGCCGGGCGGTTCCTACTGTGTGTCTTACGCCGAAAGGAGGTGATCCGGTACATGAGTGAATCCCGGACGCGCGAGGTGGCTGCGGGCTAGCGGCCCGTCACCACATGAAGTGCGGTGCCGGACCAGCACGTGACACGCGTGCAGCCGGCCAATCCCAAGCAGTCACCCGACCCGCGAGCTCGCCGGTACGTCCGGCCGGCTCCCCCGCCGCGAGGCGGAGGGACCCGAGCTCGCGGGTCGTCTGCGTTCTCGCCGCAGGTGGGGTCTCAGTGCGCGATGTCCGCGTAGCCCTCGATCTCCTGCGGGCTGCGGGAGCCCGGGCCCACGTAGCGGGCGGAGGGGCGTACGAGGCGGCCCGTGCGCTTCTGTTCCAGGATGTGCGCCGACCAGCCGGCCGTGCGGGCGCAGGTGAACATCGAGGTGAACATGTGCGCCGGGACCTCGGCGAAGTCCAGGATGATCGCCGCCCAGAACTCCACGTTCGTGGCGAGGACACGGTCCGGGCGCCGGTTGTGGAGCTCCTCCAGGGCCGCCTTCTCCAGCGCTTCGGCGATCTCGTAGCGGGGGGCGCCCAGCTCTCGGGCGGTACGGCGCAGGACACGCGCGCGGGGGTCCTCGGCCCGGTACACCCGGTGCCCGAAGCCCATCAGGCGCTCGCCCCGGTCGAGGGCGTGCCGGACGTAGGCCTCCGCGTCGCCGGTCCGCTCGATCTCCTCGATCATGTGGAGCACGCGCGAGGGGGCGCCGCCGTGCAGCGGGCCGGACATGGCGCCGACGGCGCCGGAGAGGGCGGCGGCCACGTCGGCGCCGGTGGAGGCGATGACGCGGGCGGTGAAGGTGGAGGCGTTCATGCCGTGCTCGGCGGCGGAGGTCCAGTAGGCGTCGACGGCGGCGACGTGCTTGGGGTCGGGTTCGCCGCGCCAGCGGATCATGAACCGTTCGACGACGGACCGCGCCTTGTCGATCTCCCGCTGCGGCACCATCGGCAGGCCCTGGCCGCGCGCGGACTGGGCGACGTACGACAGGGCCATCACGGCGGCGCGGGCGAGGTCCTCGCGGGCCTGCTCGGCGTCGATGTCCAAGAGTGGCTTCAGACCCCAGACCGGGGCCAGCATGGCGAGCGCGGACTGCACGTCGACGCGGATGTCCCCGGAGTGGACGGGGATCGGGAAGGGTTCGGCGGGCGGCAGGCCGGGGTTGAAGGCGCCGTCGACGAGCAGCCCCCAGACGTTCCCGAACGAGACGTGGCCGACCAGTTCCTCGATGTCGACGCCCCGGTACCGCAGGGCGCCGCCCTCCTTGTCCGGTTCGGCGATCTCCGTCTCGAACGCGACGACTCCTTCGAGCCCGGGTACGAAGTCGGACATCAGGCGGCTCCTTGCGAGGTGTGAGTGAGGTGTGCGGCGCATGGGCTGCGAAGGTCCTCGGTCCCACTCGCACGATATCCCTGAGTGCCACCTTTGGGGAGACCGAACGGCACTGAGTGCCACACAACACGGTAGGGGGATACGGCAGGATGACCGCGTGACCGACCGTGACGTGACCGACCGTGACACCTTCCGCGACCCCGCCGACATGCGCAAGCAGTACCGCACGGAGGGCCTGGACGAGCACGAGCTGGCCCCGCATCCGATGGACCAGTTCACCCACTGGTTCGAGGACGCCGCGCAGGCGACCCTCCAGGGCACGCTGCACGAGCCGAACGCGATGGTCGTCTCGACCGCGGACGCCGCCGGCCGTCCCAGCTCACGCACGGTCCTGATGAAGCAGTACGACGCCGACGGCTTCGTCTTCTTCACCAACTACGGCTCACGCAAGGCGCGCGACCTGGCGGAGAACCCGCATGTGTCGCTGCTCTTCCCGTGGCATCCGATCGCCCGCCAGGTCATCGTCACCGGCATCGCCCGGCGCACGGGCAGTGACGAGACGGCCCGCTACTTCCGCACCCGTCCGCACGGCTCGCAGCTCGGTGCCTGGGCCAGCGCCCAGTCCTCGGTGATCGCCTCCCGTGCCGAGCTGGACGCTTCGTACGCCGAGCTCGGTGACCGTTATCCGGAAGGCGAGGAGGTCCCCGTCCCGTCGGACTGGGGCGGCTTCCGGGTCGCTCCGCGGTCGGTGGAGTTCTGGCAGGGGCGGGCGAACCGCCTGCACGACCGGTTGCGGTACGTGGCGGAGCCGGACGGCGGCTGGCGGGTGGAGCGGCTCAGCCCCTGAGGACGCTCAGTCCCTGAGGACCCCGTCCAGGATCCGCGCCCACTGCGCCACCACCCGCTCACGGCGTCCCCGGTCGTCGGTGAGGAGGTTGGCGAGGCCGAGGCCACGGGCCATGTCCAGCAGGCCCTGGACGGTCTCCCGGACGCCCGGGCGGGACTCGTCGGCGCCCAGCAGGTCCACCGCGATGCGATGGGTCTCGCGGCCGACGCGGGCCTCCAGCTCGGTGACGCGGGGGCGGAGCTGGGGCTCGTCGCCGGCGGCGACCCAGAGGTGGAGGGCGGCGCGGAAGAGCGGGCCGGTGTAGAGGTCGACGAGGGCGGAGACCACGGAGCGGCGGTCGGTGGCGCCCTCGGGGAAGAGGGCGCGCAGGGCGGTGGAGCGTTCCTCGGCGACGTATTCGACGGCCGCGGTGAAGAGGTCCTCGCGGGTGCGGAAGTGGTGCTGGGCGGCGCCCCGGGAGACGCCCGCGTGTTCGGCGACGACGGCGACCGTGGAGCCCGCCCAGCCGCGTTCGGCGAGGCAGGCCACGGCGGCCTGGAGGAGCCGCTGCCGGGTGGCCCGGCTGCGGTCCTGCTTGGGGACGCGCTCGGTCGGTTGCTCGTCTGTGCTCACAGCACCCATGAAGGTTCCCGTCGTTCCAGGAAGGCCGTCATCCCCTCGCGGGCCTGCGGGGAGGCGAACAGCCGGGCCGAGAGCGCGGTGAGGTCGGCCGCGTCCCGGTCGAATGCCTCCAGCACCCTAGCCGTGAGCAGCCGCTTCGTCTCGGCCAGCCCCTGGGGGGAGGAGCGGCGCAGACCGTCGAGGACGGGCCGCAGTACGGCGTCCACATCGTCCCCGGCCGCCGTCAGCAGGCCGGTCCGCACCGCCTCCGCCGCGTCGAGGCGTTCCCCGGTGAGGTAGTAGCGGGCGATCGCGCGCGGGTCCGTGCGGGGCAGGAGGGGCAGGGAGATCACGGCGGGGGCCACTCCGATCCGTACCTCGGTGAAGGCGAAGGTGGATCCGGTGGACGCCGCGGCGATGTCGCAGGCCGCCAGCAGGCCGAGGCCCCCGGCCCGGACGTGCCCGGTCACGCGCGCGAGGACGGGTTTGCGCAGCTCGACGATCCGTCTGAGCAGGGTGACCAGCGCGTCGGGGTGCGGGGGGTCGCGCAGGTCGGCGCCGGCGCAGAAGGTGTTGCCGGTGTGGGTGAGGACGACGGCCCGAACGCCGGTGTCCTCGGCGCAGTCGGTGAGGGCGTCCGCGAGTTCGCCGACGAGCGCGGCGGACAGGGCGTTGCGGGTGTCCGCCGAGTCGAGGCTGAGTGTCTCGATGCCACGCGCGCGTGTACGGCCGATCAGCGTCACGATCCCTCCTCGAGTTCGCTTGGTCCCCGCGGTTGCCGGCGGAGGATCTTGCCGGAGGCGGCGACGGGTACGCCGTCCTCCTCGCGCGTGCCCGGATCAGTAGGACTTGGGCAGGCCCAGGGTCTGGTGGGAGACGTAGTTGAGAATCATCTCCCGGCTCACCGGGGCGATACGAGCCACGCGCGCGGCGGTTATCAGCGAGGCGAGCCCGAACTCGCGGGTGAGGCCGTTGCCGCCGAGGGTGTGCACGGCCTGGTCGACGGCCTTCACACAGGCCTCCCCGGCCGCGTACTTGGCCATGTTGGCGGCCTCGCCCGCACCGGCGTCGTCCCCGGTGTCGTAGAGGTGGGCGGCCTTCTGCATCATCAGGCGGGCCAGTTCGAGGTCGATGTGCGCCTGCGCCAGGGGATGGGCGATGGCCTGGTGGGCACCGATGGGGGTCTTCCAGACGGTGCGGTCACGGGCGTACTCGACGGCGCGGGCGAGCGCGTGGCGGCCCATGCCGATCGCGAAGGCCGCCGTCATGATCCGCTCGGGGTTGAGCCCGGCGAACAACTGGAGCAGTCCGGCGTCCTCCTCACCGACGAGCGCCTCGGCGGGCAGTCGTACGTCGTCCAGTGTCAGCTCGAACTGCTTCTCGGCGGCGTTCAGTTCCATGTCGATGGGCCGGCGGGTGAAGCCCTCGGCGTCGCGCGGCACGATGAACAGGCAGGGCTTGAGACGACCGGTGCGAGCGTCCTCCGTACGGCCGACGATCAGGACCGCGTCCGCCCTGTCGACGCCGGAGATGAACACCTTGCGGCCGGTGAGCAGCCAGTCGGTGCCGTCGCGGCGGGCGGTGGTGGTGATGTGGTGGGAGTTGGATCCGGCGTCGGGTTCGGTGATGCCGAAGGCCATGAGCCGGGTGCCGTCGGCGAGGCCGGGCAGCCAGGTCCGTTTCTGCTCCTCGGTGCCGAAGCGGGCGATGACGTTCCCGCAGATGGCCGGGGAGACGACGAGCATGAGGAGGGGGCAGCCGGCGGCGCCGAGTTCCTCCAGGACGATGGCGAGTTCGCTGATGCCGCAGCCTCCGCCGCCGTACTCCTCGGGCAGGTTCACGCCGAGGTAGCCGAGCTTGCCGGCCTCCGACCAGAGTTCGTCGGGGTGGCCGCCGCCGGCGACGACGCGGGTGATGTAGTCACGGCCGTAGCGCTTGCCGAGGGCGGCGACGGCGGCCCGCAGGGCCTTGTGCTCCTCGGTTTCCAGGGTGCTGCTCATCTGTCCTGAACCTCCTCCTGTGCGGCCTGTGCGACCTGTTCGGCCTGTTCGGCCTGTACGACGGCGAGCAGGGCGCCGACCTCCACCTGCCGTCCGGGTACGGCGTGCAGGGCGGTGAGCGTCCCCGTGACGGGAGCGGTGATCCGGTGCTGCATCTTCATCGCCTCCAGCCAGATCAGGGGCTCACCGGCCCGTACGGCGGCGCCCTCGGTCAGGTCCTCGGCGACGCGGACGACCGTGCCGGGCATGGGGGCGAGGAGGGAGCCGGGGGCGTGGTGTGCGGTGGGGTCGGGGAAACGGGGCAGCGCGGTGAGGACGGTGGCGTTCACGTACACCTGGTCGCCGCCGTACCGGGCCACCTCGTACTTCCTGCGTACGCCGTCCGCTTCGAGGACGACGAGACGGGTGTCCGCGCGCACGACCCGCACCCCGTCCGCGGTCAGGCCCTCCCGGGTGTGCCGGTAGCGGACCTCGTGCTCCTCGCCCGCCATCAGGTACCGCTTGGTCTGCGGCTGGGAGGGCAGGTTGCGCCAGCCGCCGAAGCGGGAGCGGCCGTGGGCGTCGGCGAGGGCCGCGGCCAGGGGGGCGTACGGGTCGGGTGCGGGCCGGGTGAGACGGACGAGGTGGCGGTCGTAGAAGCCGGTGTCCATGCGGCCCGTCGTGAACTCCTCGTGCCGCAGGGAGCGGGCGAGGAGGTCGCGGTTGGTGACCGGGCCGTGGATCTCCGCCCGGTCCAGGGCGCCGGCGAGGGCGCGGATCGCCTCCGCGCGCGTGGGGGCGTGGGCGACGACCTTGGCGAGCATCGGGTCGTAGTGGACGCCGATGGTGTCGCCGTCGGTGTAGCCGGTGTCGAGGCGGACGCCGTCGGGCACGGCGAGCCGGTGCAGGGTGCCGGTCTGGGGGGCCCAGTCGCGGGCGGGGTCCTCGGCGTAGAGGCGGGCCTCGACGGCGTGGCCGCGCGGGCGGGGCGGCTCGGCGTCCAGGGCGTGGCCCTCGGCGACGCGGATCTGCAGGGCGACGAGGTCGATGCCGAACACGGCCTCGGTGACGGGGTGTTCGACCTGGAGGCGGGTGTTCATCTCCAGGAAGTGCGCCCTGCCGTCGGCGGTGACCAGGAACTCGACGGTTCCGGCGCCGGCGTAGGAGGTGAAGTGGGCGGCGCGCACCGCCGTCTCGTACAGCTCGGCGGTGAGTCCGGGTTCCAGTCCCGGGGCCGGGGCCTCCTCGATCACCTTCTGGTGGCGGCGCTGCAGGGAGCAGTCACGGGTGCCGAGCGTCCACACCGTGCCGTGGGTGTCGGCGAGGATCTGCACCTCGACGTGCCGGCCGTTCTCCACGTACGGCTCGACGAAGACCTCACCGTCCCCGAAGGCGCTCGCCGCCTCCGCGCGCGCGGCGGCCAGTTCGGCGTCCAGGTCGGCGAGCCGCCGCACGACCCGCATCCCGCGTCCGCCGCCGCCCGCCGCGGCCTTCACCAGCACGGGCAGGTCGGCCTCGGTGACCTCGCTCAGGCCCGCGATGTTCATGAGCTTCTTGGCGCGTGTCTTGGACGCCATCGCCTCGATCGCCCGGGGTGGCGGGCCGATCCAGACCAGGCCCGCGTCCAGGACGGCGCGGGCGAAGTCGGCGTTCTCGGAGAGGAACCCGTACCCCGGGTGCACGGCGTCGGCGCCCGCCGCGACGGCGGCCTTCACGATCAGGTCGCCGCGCAGATACGTGTCCGCGGGCGCCGCGCCGGGCAGTCGTACGGCCGTGTCCGCCACGCGCGCGTGGAGGGCGTTCTCGTCGGCGTCCGAGTGCACGGCGACCGTCCGGATTCCCAGCTCGCGGCAGGTGCGGAACACACGGCAGGCGATCTCGCCCCGGTTGGCGACGAGCACAGAAGTGATCACTGGTGGTTCCTCACATCCGGAAGACGCCGAACCCACCCCGCGCCCCCTCGTAGGGCGCGGTGTGGATCGCGGACAGGCACAGGCCGAGGACGGTGCGGGTGTCGCGCGGGTCGATGACGCCGTCGTCGTACAGCCGCCCGGACAGGAACATCGGCAGCGACTCGGACTCGATCTGCTGCTCCACCATGGCGCGCAGCGCCGCGTCCGCGTCCTCGTCGTACGGCTGCCCCTTCGCGGCGGCCGACTGGCGGGCGACGATCGACAGCACGCCGGCGAGCTGCTGCGGGCCCATGACGGCGGACTTGGCGCTGGGCCAGGCGAACAGGAACCGCGGGTCGTAGGCGCGGCCGCACATGCCGTAGTGCCCGGCGCCGTAGGAGGCGCCCATGAGGACGGACAGATGGGGGACGCGGCTGTTGCTGACGGCGTTGATCATCATCGCGCCGTGCTTGATGATGCCGCCCTGCTCGTACTCCCGGCCGACCATGTAGCCGGTGGTGTTGTGCAGGAAGAGGAGCGGGATGTCCCGCTGGTTGGCGAGCTGGATGAACTGGGCGGCCTTCTGCGACTCCTCGCTGAAGAGCACCCCGCGCGCGTTGGCGAGGATCCCCACCGGATAGCCGTGCAGGGACGCCCAGCCGGTCGTCAGGCTCGTCCCGTACAGCGGTTTGAACTCGTCGAAGTCGGAGGCGTCGACGAGCCGGGCGATGACCTCGCGCGGGTCGAAGGGGGTTTTCAGGTCGCCCGGGACGATGCCGAGGAGTTCCTCGGGGTCGTACTCGGGCGGCTCGGCCGGGCCGGGATCGGGGTGAGCCTTGCGGTGGTTGAGGCGGGCGACCACGCGCCGCGCCTGCCGCAGGGCGTCGGGTTCGTCGACGGCGAAGTGGTCCGCGAGCCCGGACACGCGCGCGTGCATCTCCGCGCCGCCCAGCGACTCGTCGTCGCTCTCCTCGCCGGTCGCCATCTTCACCAGCGGCGGCCCGCCGAGGAAGACCTTCGCCCGCTCCCTGACCATGATCACGTGGTCGGACATGCCGGGGATGTAGGCGCCGCCGGCCGTGGAGTTGCCGAAGACGACGGCGACGGTCGGGATCCCGGCGGCGGACAGCCGGGTCAGGTCCCGGAAGATCGCGCCCCCGGGGATGAAGATCTCCTTCTGGGAGGGCAGGTCCGCGCCACCCGACTCGACGAGGCTGATGCAGGGCAGCCGGTTGGCGAGCGCGATGTCGTTCGCGCGCAGGGCCTTCTTCAGGCTCCAGGGGTTGCTGGCGCCCCCGCGCACGGTCGGATCGTTGGCGGTGATCAGGCACTCCACGCCCTCGACGACACCGATACCGGTGACGAGGGAGGCGCCGACGGTGTACTCGCTCCCCCAGGCGGCCAGCGGTGACAGCTCCAGGAACGGCGTGTCCGGGTCCAGGAGCAGCTCGATCCGCTCCCGGGCGAGCAGCTTGCCGCGCTTGCGGTGCCGCTGGACGTACTTCTCACCGCCGCCCGCGAGGGCCTTGGCGTGCTCGGCGTCCAGATCGGTGAGCCTGGCCAGCATGGCGTCGCGGTTCGCCCGGTACTCGGGGCTCGCGGTGTCCAGCGTGGAGGGAAGGACGGTCACCTGAACTCCTCCGAGGTTGCGCCGACCTTCAGGTCGGGGAGGCGTCGACTTACCATGCGATAGCACAAAGAGCCGGATTTTGCCGTAAAAGAGAAAGAGGGCCCCAAAGACCGGTTAAGCTGTTCGCTGTGCGCTGCGAGAACCAAGCACGCATAACGCGCTGCGCGAGAGCCAAGCCGGCGCAATCCAACGCTTTCGGGCAACCGGGCAGGTTCCGTCCCGGCTGGTGTTGATGGAGTAAGACCTCTCGGGTCGCTGATCTGTGGGGCTTCCTGAGCCAGGAATCCCCCTGCTTCAGCCGGGGGAGGGTTCAAAGCAGGGCCTCCGGGATGTCCAGGTGGCGGGAGCGCAGCCATTCGCCGAGGGCCTTGGCCTGCGGGTCGAAACGGTGCTGGGCGGCGACACCCTCGCCGAGGAGTCCCTCCACGACGAAGTTGACGGCACGCAGGTTGGGGAGCGGGTGCCGGGTGACGGGCAGGTCGCGGCTCTCCGGGATCAGCTCCCGGAACCGGTCGACGTCGAGCGTGTGCACGAGCCACCGCCAGGCCTCGTCGGTGCGCGCCCACACCCCGACGTTCGCGTTGCCGCCCTTGTCGCCGCTGCGTGCGCCGACGACACGGCCGAGGGGGGCGCGGCGGGTGGGGCCGGGCGGGAGCGGGTCGGGGAGGGGAGGCCGCGGTACGTCGTGCGGTACGAGGGTGTCGGGGGCCGGGGAGACGGGCACCCGGCGGCCGTCGTGCAGGACGGCCACGTGGTCGACGGCGTCCTGGGGGACGTACACGTCTTTGAACACCCCGTAGGGGACGCCCTTGCCGGGTGGCGCGAGCACATGGAAGCCGGGGTAACTGGCGAGGGCGAGTTCCACGGCGGCACCGCCGAACGCGCGCCCCACCACCTCCTGGTCCGGGTCGCGTACGACGAGCCGGAGCAGCGCGCTGGCGGTCTCCTCGGTGGCGGCGTCGGGCCGGTCGGTGCGGACCAGCTCCCAACGAACCTGGGCGGGAGGGGACTTGGCGAGCGCGTCGGTCATCTGCGCCCGCACGAGGCGGGCCTTCGCCTCGATGTCGAGCCCGGTGAGGACGAAGACGACCTCGTTGCGGAAGCCGCCGAGCCGGTTGAGGCCGACCTTGAGGTCCGGGGGCGGCGCCTCACCGCGCACCCCCTCGATCCGGACCCGGTCCGGTCCCTCCTGGCTCAGCCGTACGGTGTCCAGCCGGGCGGTGACGTCGGGTCCCGCGTACCGGGCGCCGCCCGTCTCGTACAGCAGCTGGGCGGTGACCGTGCCCACGTCGACGAATCCGCCGGTGCCGGGGTGCTTGGTGATGACGCAGCTGCCGTCGGCGCGGACCTCGGCGAGCGGGAAGCCGGGCCGGCGGACGTCCCGCTCGCCGTCCTGGAAGAAGGCGTAGTTTCCGCCGGTGGCCTGCGCCCCGCACTCCAGGACGTGTCCGGCGACGACGGCGCCCGCGAGCCGGTCGTGATCGGTCGGCCGCCAGCCGAAGTGGGCGGCGGCCGGCCCGGTGACGAGGGCCGCGTCGGTGACCCGCCCGGTGACGACGACGTCGGCGCCTTCCCGCAGACAGGCAGCGATGCCGAAGCCGCCGAGGTAAGCGTTGGCGGTGAGGCTGCCCGGGTGCACGGCGGTGCGGTCGTCGCCCTCGACGTGGGCGACGCGGGCGGGGATGCCGAGGCGGTCGGCCAGGTCGCGGACGGCGTCGGCGAGTCCGGCGGGATTGAGGCCGCCGGCGTTGGTGACGATCCGCACTCCGCGCTCGTGGGCGAGGCCGAGGCACTCCTCGAGCCGGCGCAGGAACGTGCGGGCGTAACCGGCGGCGGGGTCCTTGAGCCGGTCCCGGCCGAGGATGAGCATGGTCAGCTCGGCGAGGTAGTCACCGGTGAGGACGTCGAGTTCGCCGCCGGTGAGCATCTCGCGCATGGCTTCGGAACGGTCGCCGTAGAAGCCGGAGAAGTTGCCGATGCGCAGGGGAGCCGCCTGGGCGGTCACTCCCCCGCCCCCTTCGGTGTGCGGCCGGTGCCGGGCGGGCCCGCGAAGGCCTGGGCGATGTCCAGCCAGCGGTCGGCGTCGGAGCCCTCGGCACGCAGGGCGAGGTCGGCGCGGTGTGCGCGCTGGGTGACGAGCAGGCAGAAGTCGAGGGCGGGGCCGGTGACGCGTTCGAGGGCGTCTTCGGGGCCGTACGTCCACGGCTCGCCGTCGCCGGAGGGCGGGGTGAGCTCGATCCGGAACTCCTCGAAGGGCGCGGGCAGTCCGTGCACGCCGAAGGCGAAGTCACGGGTGCGTACGCCGAGGCGGACGATGTGCCGGAGCCGGTCGGTGGGCGTGCGCACCACCCCCAGGGCGTCGGCGACGTCCTGCCCGTGCGCCCAGGTCTCCATCAGCCGGGCACTCGCCATGGACGCGACGGACATGGGCGGGCCGTACCAGGGAAACCGTGCATCGGCGGGTGCGGCGCGCAGGGCGTCCTCCAGGGCCTTGCGCCCGCCCCGCCAGTCCGCGAGCAGCCGCGCCGCCGGCTTCCCGGCCCCCTCCTCCGCCCCGTTGTCCACGAAGTCTCCCGGGGCGGCCAACGCCTTCTCGACCTCGCGGGCGAAGGCGTCCCGATCGGTCACGGCGAGCAGGGACGAGTGGTCGGTCCAGGCGAGGTGGGCGATCTGGTGGGCGACGGTCCAGCCGGGAGCAGGGGTCTCGAGCGACCACTGCTCCGGGCTCGACTCGGCCACCAGAAGGTCGAGTTCCTCGCCCTCCGCACGCAGGTCGTCGATCACGGGCGTCGGGTCAGCCATGGGGGGAGCATGGCAGCGGGAACGGAAACAATCAAGCGTGCTTGCATTTATTGTCTTGCATTCGTTGCCGGGTGGAACGGCGGGTTCGCGGGTGGCTCACACCGCCTCGATCGGCGGATAGACGGGCGCCCACGTCACCGCCCGCACGGCCGCGTCCACGTCGTCCAGGTCGGCGCGCGCGACGCCGTCCTCCGCGGCTGCCGTCGCCACCGCGGCAGCGACCGCCGCGGAGGTCTCACGCAGGTCGTGGATGGGAGGCAGTACGGGCGCGCCCGGGTCGGTCACGTCCGTCTGCCGGGCGACCGCGTCCGCCGCCGCACGCAGCATGCGGTCGGTGACCTGTGAGGCCTGGGCGACGATCGCGCCGAGTCCGAGGCCGGGAAAGATCAGGGCGTTGTTGGCCTGCCCGATGTGATACGTCGTACCGCCGTGCTCCACCGGGTCGAAGGGACTGCCGGTGGCGACGAGCGCCTTGCCGTCGGTCCAGGCGATGAGGTCGGCGGGCTTGGCCTCGGCCAGGTCGGTGGGGTTGGAGAGCGGGAGGACGATCGGGCGTGCCGTGTGCTCGGCCATCTCCCTGACGAGGGACTCGGTGAAGGAGCCGCCCTGGCCGGAGGTGCCGATGAGGATGGTCGGGCGGACCCGGCGCACCACCTCGGCGAGCGGGACACCGGGCAGACTGTCGTCGCGCCGCCAGTCGGAGACCTCGTCGGCGGGGCGGGCGTACGGCACCTGGAAGTCGCGGAGCTTGTCGCCCTGGTCGTCGGTGAGCAGGCCGTAGCGGTCGACGCACCAGAAGCGGGCGGTGGCCTCGTCGGCCGACAGGCCCTCCGACACCAGGGCGTCGCGGAGCTGTTCGGCGATGCCGATGCCGGCACTGCCCGCGCCGAACACGACGATGCGGTGCTCGCGCAGGGGCACGCCGCTGGCCTTGGCTCCCGAGAGGACGGCGGCGAGATTGACGGCGCCGGTGCCCTGGATGTCGTCGTTGAAGGTGAAGACGTGGTCGCGGTAGTGGTCGAGGATGCGACGGGCGTTGGCGGGACCGAAGTCCTCCCAGTGGAGCAGGGCCCGCGGGAAGAGCTTGGTCGCGGTGGTGACGTAGGCGTCGATGAAGGCGTCGTAGGTGTCGCGGTCGACGCGGGGGTGCCGGTTGCCGAGATAGAGGGGGTTGTCGAGGAGTTCCTGGCGGTTGGTGCCGACGTCGAGCATGACGGCGAGGGTGCGGCGCGGGTCGACACCGGCGGCGGCCGTGTAGACGGCGAGCTTGCCGACGGCGATGTCGATGCCGCCGACGCCCCAGTCACCGATGCCGAGGATGCCCTCGCCGTCGGTGGCGACGATCAGGTCGACGTCGTCGGGGCCGAGGCCCGCGGCGCGCAGGGAACGCTCGATGTCGCCGGGGGCGTCGACGGAGAGGTACACGCCTCGGGGGCGCCGGTACTCGTAGCTGTAGCGCTTGATGGCCGTGCCCACGGTGGGGGTGTAGACGATGGGCAGCATCTCCTCGAGGTGGTCTGCGACGAGCCGGTAGAACAGCACCTCGTTGCGGTCGTGCAGAGCGGTCAGGTACACGCTCTTGGCCAGGTCGCCGGGCTGCTCACGGAACTGCGCGTAGGCACGCTCGGCCTGCTCGTCCTGGGTGAGCACACGCGGCGGTACGAGACCGACGAGATCCAGGTCCCGGCGCTCCGCGTCGGTGAACGCGGTGCCCCGGTTGAGCCGGGGATCGGCGAGGACGGCGCGGCCGCGGGCCGTGGTCCTCAGGGGCTTGTAGGTGGTGTCCCGCTCGGTCGTCCGCTCGCTCGTCATGGGGCCTCCTGACGGAAGGTCTGCGCCGGTAACTGCACGTATCGCCTTTCCGTCCAGCTCTGTCGCAATCAGGGGTGTGACGGAGTTGTCGTGACGGGTGGGAGGTGTGGGGTGCGCGGTGCTCGAAAACCGGTGGAGCGGCGCCGCTGTGCGGCATTACCGTGCTGCCGACCAAGTCGTCTGGGACAGGACGTGCCGTTGTACACCGTGTGAGACCTCCCGAGTGCTGATTCGTCGCGCGTCGCGCAAGTGCGCCGCGCTCCTTTCTGCTGCGGATTTCTCACTGGAACCGGTGTACTTCTGTGCTCGAAAACTGGGTGGTCATGCCCACCTGCCTGCCCCTCGTCGTCCGTCGTTGCCACGCGTGCGCGTCCGAACGCTTCCGGGCGAACGGCAAGTTCCGTGTCAACGCCAACCACAAGCTTGTCGACGCCTGGCTCCTCGTGCTCTGCACCGCATGCGGAGTCACCGCCAAGCTCACGGTCCTGGAGCGGATGAACGTGCGCTCCGTACGACCCGAGCTGCTGGACCGGCTGCACGGCAACGACCCCGGCCTGGCCGCTGTGCTGCTTCAGGATCCGGTCGTGCGGCGGCGCAATCGCATCGCCCTCGACTGGGACGGCGCCTGGCGCCTGGACACCGGCGGATCGGAACACCTGGACCGTGAGGTGGTCGACGTCTCGGTCCGCTTCGCGGCGCGGATTCCCGTCCGGCCGGTGCGGCTGATCGCTGAAGGCTGCGGCCTCTCACGGGCCGAGGTCGGGAGACTGGTGGCGGAGGGGAAGCTCGTCTCGGCGGTCCGGCTGAACGGCCGGCTCTCCGGCGACTTCACCTTCACGCTGAAGCGCTGAGCCCTCCGCGCGCCTGGCTGGGCCTGTTCGGCAATCCTGTCGGACAGACCCGGCCGAGGTGCCGGGCTCCTCCGGCGGGCCGTCACGGAGGAGTCAGTCGCAGGGGAACTCGTCCGTCGTGAGGGTGAGGCCGACCACCGTGTCGGTGAGGTCCACGTCGTCACCGAAGTCGACCTTCGTCTCGGTGGCGTAGTCGTCGCCCTTGGGGTGGGTGTAGACGTGGCAGCGGCGCTGGTACGGGTCGGCGATGAGGTACACGGGCACCTCGGCCTTGGCGTAGGCCGCCTTCTTCGGACCGTAGTCGTTGGCGGCGGTGCCCTTGGAGATGACCTCGGCGACGAACTCGACGTCCTCGTGACGCCAGCGGCCGTCCTCGGTCTTGGCGGCGCCCTCGGCCATCGCGGTCACGTCGGTCGCGAACCCGTTCAGGTGTCCCGGGTAGTCGATGCGCACGTCGGACTTCACACGCTTCCGCGGATACTTGGTCCGCAGCTGCTCGTAGATGTCCGCGATGATCTCCCAGTGGGTGTCCCGCTGTGGCGACATGTAGACGAACCCCTCGACGATCTCGACCTTGTATCCCTCGGGGACGGGCATCGTCTCGAGCCGCTCGAAGATCTCGTCGAGCGTGATCGTGTCGTCGCTCTCGGCCATCGCGATCCTGTCTTCAAGGACGGTCATCCTGGCGCTCCTCCCCGGCTGCTCCCCGCACGAGCGCAGCCGCGCGGTACAACGATACGCACGGTCACCAGGTCACGCGGGGACACGAGCGTCGTTCAGGCGTACGAGCCGTACTCCCCGCCCACCCCCCACTCCTCCCACATCGCCCCCGCGAACGCCCCCGCCAGCTTCCGCTCCCCGCTCTCGTTCGGGTGGGTGCCGTCGTACGTGTCGGTCTGGATGTCGTACGACTCCGGGATCGGGGCCAGCAGGAGGGAGGACGTCGGCTCGTCGAGGTCGGCGACCGTCTTCTCCAGCAGCTCGTTGAAGCGGGTCAGCTCAGCGGCGAAGGGCTCGTCCGCCTCCGCCCGGATGTTCGGGATGACCGGCAGCAGCACCATCCGCACCCGGGGACCGGCCTCCCGCGCCTCCCTGACGAACTTCCGCACGTTCTGCGTCGTCTGCTCCGCGTTGGTATAGAAGCCCAGGTCGATCAGGCCCAGCGAGACCAGGAGCACGTCCGGCCGGTGCTCGCGCACCGCGTGGCCGATCAGCGGGGCCATGTGGGCCCAGCCCTCGCCCCAGCCGGCCAGGTGGGCGCGGGGGAAGTCGGGGGCGGCGTACGCGTACGAGGTCGGGGAGTCCGTCGCCTTGTCGTAGAGCGTCTCGCGCGGGCCGACGAACGTGAAGGGGCCGTCGTACGTGGCGCACAGGTGCTGCCACAGCCGGTAACGCCACGTGTGTTCGCCCGCGCTTCCGATCGTCATGGAGTCACCGACGGGCAGGAATCTGAGCATCCGCTCATGATGGACGATCAGTGGACGGTCGAGCGGACGGCTCGGGTGTGAGGCCCGCCACCTCCGTCAACGGCGGCGCGGGATGGCAGTCTTGGGGCATGCGCCGATCGCTCGCCCTGCTCGCCGGGGTTCTGCTCACGGGTGTGTTCGCCGTGCCCGCCTCCGCCACCGACGGTGACGGCGCCGGTGACCAGGGGTTCACGATCAAGGACTCGCGGATCACCGAGTCCAGCGGTCTGGCCGCCTCCCACCTGCACCCCGGGATCTACTGGACCCACAACGACAGCAACGACGGTCCGTACATCTACGCCGTGGACAGCCGGACCGGGAAGACCGTGGCCACGCTGACCCTGAAGGGCGTCGGCTCCCCCCGGGACGTGGAGGCGATCTCCATCGGGCCCGGGAACGAGATCTACGTCGGGGACATCGGCGACAACCTCGGCGGCAAGTGGCCCTATGTGTGGGTGTACAAGCTGCCCGAGCCGAAGGTGCTGAAGGACCGGACCGTCCTGGCCAAGCAGTACGTCGTCAAGTACGCGGACGGGCCCCGCAACGCCGAGTCGCTCCTCGTCCACCCGAAGACCGGGCGGGTCTACATCATCGACAAGAACGAGGACGGCGGACACCTTTACGAGGGGCCTGCCGAGCTCTCCTCCACGGGCAGCAACATCTTCCGTCCCGTCGCCACCGTCGACCTGTGGGCGACGGACGCCGCCTTCTCGCCGGGCGGCCGGCAGCTCGCCGTACGCGGGTACTTCGGCGGCATCTACTACGACTGGAACGGCGGGAGGATCAAGCGGCGGGGACGGCTGGACGTGCCCCTGCAGGGGCAGGGCGAGTCCGTCAGCTACTCGCCCGACGGGACCAAGCTGATGTACGGCAGCGAGGGCGCCGACAGCGCCGTCCAGGCGGAGGACGCGCCCGGTGACGCCTCGTCCGGCGACTCCCCGTCCGGGAAGGGCGGTTCCGCGGCGGGCGGCGGCGGTGGAGGCGGCGGTGCCGCGTCCGACGGCTTCAAGGTGGGCGCACTCGCCGTCGCCGTCGGAGCGGTCGCCTTCCTGGGGCTGCGGCGGCGACGGCGGACGAGCGGCGGGGGCTGAGGGCCCCGCCGCGAAGCCGCGGGACCGGAATCCGCCCGGGCACCCTCTCTTGACGTGGGCATGGTGGCTCAGTTTCCTTGTGGTGCGCGGCTTATGGGAGCGCTCCCATACAGTTCCGGGGCCGCGCCTCCCCCCGAGAGGAACCAGCCATATGTTCCGCAGCTTACGAAGGGCGCTGTGCGCTGCCGCGGCGGCGCTCCTCATCCCGCTGGCCGGGGCGCAGACGGCGCACGCCGACAGCGCTGCCACCCCCGGTGCCGGCTACTGGCACACCAGCGGCCGGCAGATCCTGGACGCGGCCGGGCAGCCGGTCCGGATCGCCGGGATCAACTGGTTCGGCTTCGAGACCGGCAACCACGTGGTGCACGGCCTCTGGTCACGCGACTACAAGAGCATGATCGACCAGATGAGGTCGCTGGGCTACAACACCATCCGGCTTCCCTACAGCGACGACATCTTCAAGAGCTCCACCGTCCCGGACAGCATCGACTTCTCCGGCGGCAAGAACGCCGACCTCCAGGGGCTCAACTCCCTGCAGGTCATGGACAAGATCGTGGCCTACGCCGGGCACGACGGGCTGAAGGTCATCCTGGACCGGCACCGCCCGGACTCCGGCGGCCAGTCGGCGCTCTGGTACACCGCGTCCGTCCCCGAGTCCACCTGGATCGCCGATCTGAAGTCGATCGCGGCGCGGTACAAGGGCCAGGACACCGTCATCGGCATCGACCTGCACAACGAGCCGCACGACCCCGCCTGCTGGGGCTGCGGCGACCAGGCGACCGACTGGCGGCTCGCCGCCGAGCGCGGGGGCGACGCGGTCCTCTCCGTCAACCCCAGCCTGCTGATCTTCGTCGAGGGCGTGCAGACGTTCAACGGTGTCTCCGACTGGTGGGGCGGCAACCTGATGGGAGTCGCCCAGTACCCGGTGCGGCTGAGCGTCGCCAACCGGATCGTGTACTCGGCCCACGACTACGCCACCAGCGTCGCCCAGCAGAGCTGGTTCAACGACCCGGCCTTCCCCGCGAACATGCCGGGCATCTGGGACAAGTACTGGGGCTACATCTTCAAGCAGAACATCGCCCCCGTGTGGGTCGGCGAGTTCGGTACCACTCTCCAAGCCTCCGTGGACCAGAAGTGGCTCGCCGCGCTGGTGAGTTACCTGCGGCCGACCTCCACCTACGGCGCGGACGGCTTCCAGTGGACCTTCTGGTCGTGGAACCCCGACTCCGGTGACACCGGCGGCATCCTCAAGGACGACTGGGCGACCGTGGACACGGTGAAGGACGGGTATCTCACGAGTGTGAAGGCACCGCTCTTCCCCGGGACCGGCACCGGCGGGGGCGACGGGAACGGCGGCGGTGGCGGTACCGCCGCGTGCAGCGCCTCCTACACCGTCAGCAGCGACTGGGGCGGCGGGTTCAACGCCGAGGTGAAGGTCACCAACACCGGGACCACGGCGATCAGCGGCTGGAAGGTGACCTGGACCTGGAGCGGGACGCAGAAGGTCACCAGCATGTGGAACGCGTCGTACACGCAGACCGGCGGGACGGTCACGGCCGTCAACGCCGCCCACAACGGCTCGGTCCCCGCGGGTGGTTCGGCGAGCTTCGGCTTCGGGGGAGCGCCCGGCGGCGGCGGGGTGCCCAGCGTGAGCTGCAGCGCGTCATGACAGAAGGGCGCCCGGTGTGGCACCGGGCGCCCTTCCGGCGTCCGTGGGGCCCGTCGGGGCCGGGGATCAGAAGCGGGGCGCCCCCGGGGTGAACGGCGGCACCGGCGCGATGGGCCGGCTCACGCCGGAGCCCTCGCGGGCGGGCGCCTTGCAGGTGACGTCCTCGGCGGGAAGCCGTCCGTTGCCCAGGTAGGCGTTGACGGTGCGGTCGGCGCAGGAGTTCGGGTCCGATCCGTAGACGCCGTGGCCCTCGCCGCCCTTGACGTACACCATGCGCGAGCCCTTCAGCGCGCGATGCATACCGAGGCCGCTGACCAGGGGCGTCTGGGAGTCCCACTGGTTCTGGACGGTGAGCAGGCCGACGTTGTCGTCCACCTTGGTAACGGGCTCGGCCGGCTTGTCCCAGAACGCGCAGGGCATGATGTTGGAGGCGAAGTCGCCGTAGAGCGGGTACTTCGCCTTGTCCCGGATCGCGTCACGCCGGTACTGCTCGGGGTCGCGCGGCCAGGCCGCGGTGTCACCGCAGACCACGCTCCAGAAGACGGCGGTGCCGTTGTCGGCCGGTGGCTGGGCGGCGCGTGTGGTGAACCGGCTCGGGCTCCGCCGGTCGCCGGTTGCGGGGAAACGGCGGAGGGCCGCATGGCCGTCGGCGGCCTTCTTCACGTCGGCGATCATCTCGGCCGCTGCCCGGGGGCTGAAGAACAGGGCGCGCACGCCGGCCCGGATGTCGTCCCCGGTGACCTTCTGGTCACCGTCCACGATGGGGGTGCGGTCGGCCCGGGCGATCAGGTCCCAGAACGTCTTCTTCACCTTGGCCGGGGTGTCGCCGAGTTTGTAGGTGCGGTCGTGCCGTGCGGTCCACTTCGTCCAGCGGGTGAACGCCGGCTCGGTGCCCTCCGCCCAGACCTGGATCATGCCGCGCCAGACCCGTGCGGGGTCGACCGAGCTGTCCAGCACGAACCGGTCGGTCTGCTTGGGGAACATCTGCGTGTAGACGGCCCCCAGGTAGGTGCCGTAGGAGATGCCCAGGTAGGAGATCTTCTTCTCGCCCAGCACGGCGCGGATGACGTCCATGTCGCGGGCGGTGTTGCGGGTGGTGATGTACCGGAGCGTGTCGCCGTTCTTCGCACGGCACTTGTCGGCGACCTTCCGGGCCCACTTGACGTCGTTGCCGAACGTCTCCGCGTGGTAGGCGTGTTGGAAGTTCTGCTCCGTGTCGTTGAGACCGCAGGTGAGGGGATTGCTGCGGCCCACGCCCCGCGGGTCGAAGCCGACGAGGTCGTACTGTTCGCGGACCTTCTTGGGCAGCACGTCCTTCACCATGACCGGCATGTCGAGGCCTTCGCCGCCCGGACCGCCGGGGTTGGACAGGAGCACACCGTGCCGCTTGCCGCTCACGCTGGTCTTCCAGCGGGAGATGGCCAGTTTGATCGTCTTGCCGTCGGGCCGGCTGTAGTCGAGCGGGACCTTGATCGTCGCGCACTGGAACGCGGCGGGCGTCGACGTGTCACATCTGTGCCACGCGGGCGTCTGGTTCGTGAATCTCCCCAGCGGTTCCGCCGCTGAGGCCTGAGCCGGGGCGAGAGCCGGGACCAGCGTCGCCGTGATCCCCGCGGCGAGCACGGGCGCGAGGCGTCCTATCCGCACGATGGCCGTTCCTTTCGGTGGGTTCCAGGACGGCTCGACGATTTCGTGTCACACGGGTGCGCGAATCCCTCTGTGGTGCTGTCTTGCTACGACTCGCGGAGGACACGGAAAGAGACGTACGGAGGAGAACCCGAACGGGCTGACGACCATCCGCAGCCACCGGTGACGGGCACAGCGAAGGGCGCCCCGCGGTACTCCGCGGGGCGCCCTCAACGTCCTTACTGGCGTGCGGCCTTGCGCAGGACGCCCTCAGGACGGCCCTCAGGACGTGCTCAGAGCATGCTCAGAGCTTGTCGATCACGTAGTCGACGCACTTCGTGAGCGCCTCGACGTCCGCCGGGTCGATCGCCGGGAACATCGCGACGCGCAGCTGGTTGCGGCCGAGCTTGCGGTACGGCTCGGTGTCGACGACGCCGTTGGCGCGCAGCACCTTGGCGACGGCCGCCGCGTCGATCTCGTCGGAGAAGTCGATCGTGCCGATGACCTGGGAGCGCTTGGCCGGGTCGGAGACGAACGGGGTCGCGTGCTTCGACTCCTCCGCCCAGCTGTAGAGGCGGGTCGAGGAGTCCTTCGTACGGGCCGTGGACCAGGCGAGGCCGCCCTGGCCGTTGATCCACTCCAGCTGCTGGTTCAGCAGGAACAGGGTGGCGAGCGCCGGGGTGTTGTACGTCTGGTTCTTGCGGGAGTTGTCGATCGCCGTCGGCAGGGAGAAGAACTCCGGGACGTGGCGGCCGGACGCGTGGATCCGCTCGGCCCGCTCGATCGCGGCCGGGGAGAAGACGCCGATCCACAGGCCGCCGTCGGAGGCGAAGGACTTCTGCGGGGCGAAGTAGTAGACGTCGGTCTCGGCGACGTCGACCGGGAGGCCGCCCGCGCCGGAGGTGGCGTCCACGAGCACCAGCGCGCCCTCGTCGGCGCCCGCGACCCGCTTGACCGGGGCGGCGACACCGGTGGAGGTCTCGTTGTGGGTGAAGGCGTAGACGTCGACGCCGGCCTCGGCCCGTGGCTCGGGGTGGGTGCCGGGGTCGGAGGCGATCACGGTGGGCTCGGCCAGCCAGGGCGCGAGCTTCGCGGCCTTGGCGAACTTCGAGGAGAACTCGCCGAAGTTCAGGTGCTGCGACTTGTTCTCGATCAGGCCGTGCGTGGCGATGTCCCAGAAGGCGGTGGAGCCGCCGTTGCCCAGGACGACCTCGTAGCCGTCGGGGAGGGAGAACAGCTCGGCGATGCCTTCGCGCACCTGGCCGACCAGGTTCTTCACCGGGGCCTGGCGGTGGGAGGTGCCCAGCAGGGACGTACCGGTGGCGGCCAGCGCGTCCAGCGCTTCCGTCCGCACCTTGGAGGGGCCCGCGCCGAAACGTCCGTCGGCGGGCTTGATGTCAGCGGGAATCTGGATCTCAGCCACGAGGCGAGGTTAGCGGCTGGGGGAAACCTGGGCGAAACCTCGTCCGTCGGGTGAGACGGCGTTTCCCACCGTGGCCCCCCGTGGACGAGGGGCTGGTTTGCTGGACCCATGAGGGATCTCGAAGCGGAGCTGCGTGCCGCCGTCCGGGGCGAGGTCGGGTTCGGCGTCACCGCACGGGCCCTGGTCACCATGGACGCGTCGAACTACCGGCGGGTCCCGCTGGGGGTGGTGGCCCCCCGGGACGCCGAGGACGTGGCCGCGGTGCTCGAGGTGTGCCGGGCGCACGGGGTGCCGGTGGTGGCCCGGGGCGGTGGTACGTCGATCGCGGGGCAGGCCACGGGGACCGGCGTGGTGCTGGACTTCACCCGGCACATGAACCGGCTGCTGGAGCTCGACCCCGCCTCCCGCACCGCGGTCGTCCAGCCGGGGCTCGTCCTGGACCGGCTCCAGGAGCAGGCGGCCCCGCACGGCCTGCGGTTCGGCCCGGACCCGTCCACGCACAGCCGGTGCACGCTCGGCGGGATGATCGGCAACAACTCGTGCGGCTCGCACTCGGTGGCCTGGGGGACGACGGCGGACAGCGTCCATGAGCTGGACGTGCTCACCGCGCGCGGGGAACCGCTGCGGCTCGGCAAGGGCTGGTCCGGCGCCCCGGACGGCCTGCGCGCGCTGGTGGAGGGCGACCTGGCCCGGCTGCGCACCGGTTTCCCGGAGCTGCCCCGGCGTATCTCCGGGTACGCGCTGGACGCCCTGCTCCCCGAGAAGGGCGCCGACGTCGCCCGCTCGTTCTGCGGCTCGGAGGGCACGCTGGGGGTGCTGACGGAGGCGGTCGTGGGGCTGATCGAGGCGCCACGCGCGCGTGCCCTGGCCGTGCTGGGTTACGCCGACGAGAGCGCCGCCGCGGATGCCGCCGCCGGGCTGCGGTCATGGGGGTCCCCCCGCTCGAGCGAAGTCGAGAGTGGGGGACACCCGCTCACCGTGGAGGGCATGGCGGCCGACCTGGTGCGCTCCCCGGCGGGGCTGCCCCGGGGCGCCGCGTGGCTGTTCGTGGAGACTGGCGGGGACACGGAGGCCGAGGCACGCGCGCGTGCGGAGACGGTCGTGCGGGCGGCCGACGTCGTGGACGCGTCCGTGGTCACCGGTGCGGCTGAGCAGCGTGCCCTGTGGCGCATCCGCGAGGACGCGTCCGGCACGGCGACCCGGATGCCCGACGGTTCCGAGGCCTGGCCCGGCTGGGAGGACTGCGCGGTACCGCCCGCCCGGCTCGGCGCCTATCTGCGCGACTTCCGGGCGCTGCTGTCCGGCCACGGTCTGCGCGGCACCCCGTACGGCCACTTCGGCGACGGCTGCATCCACGTCCGCATCGACTTCGACCTGCTCACCGAGGCGGGCATCGGCCGCTTCCGCCGCTTCTCCGAGGACCTCGCCGACCTGGTCGTGGCCCATGGCGGCTCGCTCTCCGGCGAGCACGGCGACGGACAGGCCCGCGCCGAACTGCTGCCCCGGATGTACGGCGAGGAACTGGTGGCCCTGTTCGAACGCGCCAAGGCTCTCTGGGACCCGGACGACCTGCTGAACCCGGGGATGCTGGTCCGCCCGGCACCGCTCGACGCCGGGCTCCGTTTCTCCGTGCTGCCGCGCGGGCCCGTCGACGTGGCCTTCGGCTACCCGGCCGACGGCGGCGACTTCGCGGCCGCCGTGCGCCGGTGCGTGGGGGTGGCGAAGTGCCGTACGACGGTGCCGGCGGCCTCCGCCGTCATGTGCCCGTCGTTCCGGGCGACCGGTGAGGAGGAGCATTCCACGCGCGGGCGGGCCCGGCTGCTGCACGAGATGCTCGCGGGCGAGCTGGTCACCGACGGCTGGCGCTCCACCGAGGTCCGGGACGCGCTGGACCTGTGCCTGTCCTGCAAGGGCTGCCGCTCCGACTGCCCGGTCGGGGTGGACATGGCCACGTACAAGGCGGAGTTCCTGCACCACCACTACCGGGGGCGGCGCCGCCCGGCCGCCCACTACGCGATGGGCCGACTGCCGCAGTGGCTGCGCTGGGTCGCCCGTACCCGCACCGCGCCGCTGCTCAACGCCCTCGCGCGCGTACGGCCCCTCGCGGGGGTGGCCCGGCGGCTGGGCGGGATCGCGGCCGAGCGGGAGATTCCGCGGGTGGCCGGGGAGACGTTCAGCCGGTGGTGGCGACGGCGGGACGGGACCGCCCGCCCCGGCACCGGACGCCCGGTCGTGCTGTGGCCGGACACCTTCACCGAGCACCTCTCGCCCTCCGTGGGCCGCGCGGCCGTACGGGTGCTGGAGGCGGCCGGGCTCGGCGTCACGGTGCCCGCGGGCGGGGTCTGCTGCGGGCTGACGTACGTCTCCACGGGCCAGCTCGACCACGCCCGCAGGGTGATGCGCCGCACCCTCGACCTGATGGACCCGGTCCTGGAGGCGGCGACCCCGGTGGTCGTCCTCGAGCCGAGCTGCGCCGCCGCGCTGCGCACCGACCTCCCGGAGCTGCTGCACGACGACCCGCGCGCGGCACGGCTGGCGGCGGCGGTGGTCACCTTCGCGGAGGCGCTCCAGCGGTACGCCCCCGACTGGACCCCGCCGCCCGTGAACCGCCCCGTCGTCGGCCAGACCCACTGCCACCAGCACGCTGTCCTCGGCGACGGGCCCGACCGCCGGCTGCGCGCGTCGGCGGGCCTGACCGGCGAGCTGAGCGGCGGCTGCTGCGGGCTGGCGGGCGACTTCGGCTTCACGAAGGGCCACTTCGAGGTGTCCCGGGCCTGTGCGGAGGAGCAGCTGCTGCCGTCGGTCCGTCGGGCACCGCAGGGGGCGGTGGTCCTGGCGGACGGGTTCTCCTGCCGTACGCAGCTGGCGCAGCTGGGCGGGGTGCGGGGGCGGCATGTGGCGGAGGTGCTGGCGGATGCCCTTGTTCAGTCGTCTGGCGCGTGATCAGCTTCTGACGCATGATCAGCCCTTCTGTTCCGACGCATGATCGGCCAGACGCCTGATCAGCCACCCTGCGAAAGGAGCCGTTCCCATGCCCCTGACCGTCCGGCCCATCACCCGTGCGGAGCACCTGGCGTTCGTCGCCGCCCGCCCCTCGGTGAGCCATATGCAGCTGCCGTCCTGGGGGGACGTGAAGCCCGACTGGCGGGCGGAGAGCCTGGGCTGGTTCGACGGGGGCGGGCGGATCGTCGGGGCGGGGCTGGTGCTGCTGAGACCGCTGCCCAGGCTGAAGCGGTACCTGGCGTACCTGCCGGAGGGCCCGGCCATCGACTGGCACGCTCCCGACCTGGAGCGCCGGCTGGACCCGCTGCTGGCGTACCTGAAGGGGCGCGGTGCCTTCTCCGTGAAGATGGGGCCGCCCGTCGTCGTACGCCGCTGGAACGCGGAGGCGGTGAAGGCGGCGATCGCCGACCCGGGCGCGCGGCGGCTGCGGGACGTGGAGGCGACGGCGGTCGACCCGGCCGCCCTCGAACTCGCCGGCCGGCTGCGGCGCATGGGCTGGCGGCAGACCGAGCCGGGCGGCGCGGACGGCTTCGCCGCCGGGCAGCCCCGCTACGTCTGCCAAGTCCCCTTCGCCGGGCGTTCCTTGGCGGACATCCACCGGGGCCTCAACCAGCAGTGGCGGCGCAACATCAAGAAGGCCGACAAGGCGGGCGTGAAAGTCGTCCGCGGCGGCCACGAGGACCTGCCCGCCTTCTACACGCTGTACACCGAGACCGCCGAACGCGACCGCTTCATCCCGCGACCGCTGCCCTACTTCCAGCGCATGTGGACCGCGCTCACCGCCGAACACCCGGACCGTATGCGGCTGTACCTCGCCCACCACGAGGGTGACGTCCTCGCCGCCGCCACGATGATCACCGTGGGCAGCCATGTCTGGTACTCCTACGGTGCCTCCACCAGCCGCAAGCGCGAGGTGCAGCCCAACAACGCGATCCAGTGGCGCATGATGACCGACGCCCATGAACTCGGCGCCGCCGTCTACGACTTCCGGGGCATCACCGACACCCTGGAGGAGTCCGACCACCTCCTCGGCCTGCTCCGCTTCAAGGTCGGCGCGGGCGGCGAGGCCGTCGAGTACCTCGGCGAGTGGGACTTCCCGCTGAACCGGCTGCTGCACAAGGCGCTGGACGTCTACATGGCCCGGCGCTGAGAGCGCGTCCTCAGGCTGCTCAAAGAAATCCCGGCTTCTCAAAGGAACTACCCAGCTCTCCAAGCAACTCCCAGGTAATGACAGGGAGTTCACAGTGCCCCTTTGCCATTTTTGCCGTTCGGGAGCAGGGGAAGTGTGTAAGTTTCCTGGTGTCGGAATCCGGAAACGGAAATCCGCGGACCATGGAACTTCGAAACACCAGGAGTCGGTAATGAGCTTCAAGAAGCTTGCCCCGCTGCCCCCGAAGCCCAAGTCGAAGCAGCTCCCCCCGCCGCCGAAGCCGAGGCCGAAGAAGCACGCCCACAAGCCGCTTCCCAAGCCGCTGCCCGGCCAGGACCACTGATCCGACGCTGAGAGAAAGGGGCCGATGGTGCACCGTCGGCCCCCTTCGCGCATTTCTGGATTTCAAAGAGCCGGGGGACACCGGGGACGGAAAGCGGAGGGAGCCTGAAATGGATATGGACGACGGTGAGAGCGACGAGCTCGCATACGAGGACACGCCCACCATTCCCGCCCGCACCGCGTTCCGTCGTTTCTGGCCGCTGACCGGAGGACTGCGCCACCGGCTCCTGGTCGTCTGGGTCTGCACCGTTCTCGCCGCGCTGGCCGAGACCGAGGCCATCCTGCTGTTCGGTGACCTCACCGACAACGCCCTGGAGAAGGGTTCGCTCGCCGCGTTCTGGTCCCCCGCGGTCAAGTGGCTGGGCGTCGCCGCGGTCGGCGCGGTCGTCGCGTACGCGGGCAACTCGCTCGCCGCCTGGACGACCGAACGCTTCGTGATGCGGCTGCGCGAGCACGTCTTCGACCATGTGCAGCAACTGCCGCCGCACTTCTTCCAGCGCCACCGCCAGGGCGATCTGCTCTCCCGTCTGACCGGTGACGTCGAGGCCATCGAGACGATGGTCGTGTCGGGTCTGGTGGGTGCCGCGTCCGCCGCCTTCAGCGCGTTGTTCTACGCGGCCGCCGCGTTCTGGCTGCGCTGGGACCTGGCCGCCGCCACCTTCGTCCTCGCGCCCCTGTTCTGGCTCGCGGCCCGCCGCTTCTCCGGCGCCATCAAGGACGTCTCGCGTGCGGGCCGGGTCGCCGACGGTGCGATCACCTCGGTCGTCGAGGAGTCCCTCGGCAACATCGTGCTCACCCAGGCCTACGACCGCCGGGACGCGGAGCGGCGCCGCCTGAACGAGGAGGCGACCGCCTGGTTCCGCGCCTCGGTCCGCTCGACCCGTCTGAACGAGGCGTACGAGCAGCTGGTGCAGGTCATCGAGACGGTCTGCGTCCTCGCCGTGATCGGCATCGGTGCCTGGGAGATCTCCACCGGCCGCATGACCCTCGGCCAGCTCCTCGCCTTCGCCGCCTTCCTCGGCTACCTCTACCCGCCCGTACGCGGCCTGGCGCAGCTGGGTCTCACGGTCACGGCGGCCACCGCGGGCGCCGAGCGGCTCATCGAGATCCTGGACGTGCGGCCGTCGGTCACCGACCCCCGCCACGGCGGCACGGGGACCGGTCGCCCCGACGGCACGGTGGAGGTGCGGAACGTGTACTTCGGCTACCCCGGCACGGAGAAGCCCGCGCTCAAGGACCTCTCCTTCAGGGTCGGCCCCGGCGAGCTCGTGATCATCACCGGCCCGAGCGGCGCGGGCAAGTCCACGGTCTCCAAGCTCCTCCTCCGCTTCTACGACCCGGACGCGGGCGACCTGCTCCTCGACGGCGTACCCCTGCGGGAGTTCCCCCTGGCCCGGCTGCGCGAGTACATCACCCTGCTCCCCCAGGAGACCCTGGTCCTGCACGACACCGTCCGCGCGAACATCGCCTGCGGCCGGCCCGGCGCCAGTGACCAGGCGATCGAGGAGGCGGCGCGGGCGGCCGACGCCCACGACTTCATCGTCCGGCTCCCCGACGGCTACGACACCAAGGTCGACCCCAACTCGGCCCGTCTGTCCGGCGGCCAGCTCCAGCGCCTGGCGATCGCCCGCGCGATCCTGCGCGACGCGCCGGTCCTGGTACTGGACGAGCCCACGACGGGCCTCGACGCGATGGCGGCACGCCGTGTCGTCAAGCCGCTGCGCCGACTGATGAGCGGCCGCGCGACCATCATGATCACCCACGACCTCAACCTCGCCCCCGACGCCGACCGCATCCTGGTCGTGGACCGGGGCCGCATCGTGGAGACGGGCCGCCACGAGGAGCTGCTCGCGCGCGGCGGGGCGTACGCACGACTGCACCGCTCGCAGAACAGCGCCGTGATGGACACCGGTGAGCTGCGGTTGCCGCTGTCGTTCGAGACCGGGCAGGGGGTGTACGTCCAGTTCGAGGGGGACGGGCGGGTGCAGGGGTACGGGGAGGCGCGGGTGCAGGGGTACGGGCAGGGGCGGGAGTACGGGCAGTACGGGGAGGCGCAGGGGTACGGCCAGGGGCACAGCGGCTACGCCCACACCCCTGGGGGCTGGCCCGATCCCGCCGCGCATGGCCACGGCCCCGGCGGCCCCGGCGCCTCCCTCTACGACGGGCGCCCCCTGTTCCGCGACGAGGCGGTACATTACCCTGGACCGGAAAGTACATCGTGATGAACACACGCTGACCCACAGCCCCCAGCACCAGGACTGCCCCGTGAGCACCTCCCCCGCCGCCCCTCCCTCGTCCCCGCCCATGGTCTCCGCAGGCGGTGGCCGCACTCCCCGCCGGTCCGGTTCGCTCGGGCCGGTCGGCCTGGTGCTCGCGGGCGGCGTCTCGGTGCAGTTCGGCGGGGCCCTCGCCGTGACCCTGATGCCCCGGGCCGGTGCGCTCGGTGTCGTGACGCTGCGACTGCTGGCGGCGGCGCTGGTCCTGCTGCTGGTCTGCCGCCCCCGGCTGCGCGGCCACTCGCGCACCGACTGGGGCACGGTGATCGTCTTCGGTGTCACGATGGGCGCGATGAACGGCCTCTTCTACGAGGCGGTGGCCCGTATCCCCCTGGGCGCGGCCGTCACCCTGGAGGTCCTGGGCCCCCTCGCCCTTTCGGTCCTGGCCTCCCGCCGTGCGATCAACGCGGTCTGGGCGGGACTGGCCCTCCTCGGTGTCTTCCTGCTGGGCGGCGGAGGGTTCGGCGACCTCGACCTGCCGGGCACGGCCTTCGCCCTGGGGGCGGGGGCCATGTGGGCGACGTACATCGTCTTCAGCGCCCGTACCGGCCGCCGCTTCCCGCAGGCGGACGGGCTGGCGCTGGCCATGGCGGTGGCGGCGCTGCTGTTCCTTCCCCTGGGCGTCGCGGGATCGGGCGGCAGGCTCCTCGACCCGGTGACGATCGCCCTCGGCTCGGCGGTCGCGCTGCTGTCCTCCGTCCTCCCCTACACGCTGGAACTGCTCGCGCTCCGCCGTCTTCCCGCCCCCGCGTTCGCCATCCTCATGAGCCTGGAACCGGCCATCGCGGCAACGGCCGGCTTCCTGATCCTCCACCAGACCCTCTCCCCCCTCCAGAGCCTCGCCATCGCCCTGGTGATCGCGGCGAGCATGGGAGCGGTACGGACGCAGGCGGGCCGGGGCGCGGGTGGAGGGTGACCGGGCCGGACGGCACCGGCGGACGGTCTCCGGCTCACCTTGCGTAGAGCGCACTCCAAGCCGTTGGCTTGTGCCCCATGGAGTACACGCAGCTCGGACGTACCGGACTCAAGGTCAGCCGACTCGTCCTCGGCACCATGAACTTCGGCCCGCAGACCGATGAGGCCGACAGTCACTCGATCATGGACGCGGCGCTGGACGCGGGTATCAACTTCTTCGACACCGCCAATGTGTACGGGTGGGGTGAGAACAAGGGCCGTACCGAGACGATCATCGGTAACTGGTTCGCCAAGGGCGGCGACCGCCGCGACAAGGTCGTCCTCGCCACCAAGGTGTACGGCAACATGGCGCCGGACGCGCACGCCGCCGCGCCGGCCGCCTGGCCCAACCACGACAAGCTGTCCGCGCTGAACATCCGGCGGGCGGTGGACGCCAGCCTGAAGCGGCTGCGGACCGACCACATCGACGTCTACCAGTTCCACCACGTCGACCGGAACACGCCGTTCGAGGAGATCTGGCAGGCGATCGACGTCCTGGTGCAGCAGGGCAAGATCCTCTACGTCGGCTCCTCCAACTTCCCCGGCTACAAGATCGCCCAGGCCAACGAGATCGCCGCGCGGAGGAACGGGACGATCGGGCTGGTCAGCGAGCAGTGCCTGTACAACCTCGCCGAGCGCCGCGCCGAGATGGAGGTGATCCCGGCCGCACAGGACTACGGGCTCGGAGTGATCCCGTGGTCGCCGCTGCACGGCGGGCTGCTGGGCGGGGTCATCAGGAAGCAGGTGGAGGGCGGCCGCAGGGCGAGCGGGCGGGCCGCCGCCGCCCTGGCCGACCCCGCCGTCCGCGACCAGATCCAGGCCTACGAGGACCTGCTCGGCAAGCACGGGCTCGAGCCCGGCGAGGCCGCGCTCGCGTGGCTGCTCACCCGGCCCGGGGTGACCGGTCCGATCGTGGGCCCGCGCACGGCCGAGCAGCTGGCGTCCGCGGTGCGGGCCGTGGAGCTGGAGCTGTCGGAGGAGGTCCTGACCGGGCTGGACGAGATCTTCCCGGGTCCTGGGCCGTCGCCGGAGGCCTTCGCCTGGTAGCGGGCGAGTCGGCGGCGGTCTACTTTCGGACCGCCGCCGCCACCGCCACCAACACGAACATCAGCACGAGCGCACCGGCCATGATCCGGTTCCGGGTTTTCGGGTCCACGCGTCCGAGCCTAACCGGCCCCGCCCGCGGGGGTTCCGAGCGGCCAGCGGTCGACGGCCTCGTAGCGGGGCTGTTCCCCCGGCACCCCGGACCCCGGCAGGTGGCTGCGCACCAGTACCAGCTCCCGTACCGTCCAGGTGCTGCCGGTGAATCCGGAGAGGGAGTCGACGTACGGGCGTACGTCCATGGCGTCCCGGCTCCTGGCCACCGTCAGGTGGGCCTTGTACCGGCGGTGCTCCCCCATCGGCACGCCCGCCTTCCGCGCCGCCGCCTCCGCCCGTTCGGCCAGCAGCCGCAGGGCCGGCAGGTCGCCCTCGGCCCCCGTCCACAGGGCGCGGCCGTGACCGAACTGGCCGCCGCCGCGCAGTGCCAGCGGGAAGGACGGGGTACGGGCGGCCGCGCGGCGCAGGCGGGTGGACAGGCCGGGTACGAGTTCCTCGTCGACCTCGCCGTAGAAGGCGAGGGTGAAGTGCCATCCGGGGCGGCCGGTCCAGCGCAGGGCGTCCGCACCGGGGAGCTTCTTCAACCGGGCTACTTCGGCGGCGAGTTGCTCGGAGGCGTCCGGCGGGGGCAGCACGGCGGCGAAGAGTCTCATAGGCACCAGGGTGTCATCGGGGCGCTGCCATGATGAGGTGATGGAGATCAAAATCAGAGAAGGCGGCCCGGAGGACGTCCCCTTGATACTCGGCATGCTCGACAGCTCGGTGAAGTGGCTGGTCGCACAGGGCCGGACCCGGCAGTGGGGTACCAAGCCCTGGTCGGAGAATCCCCGGGCGGTGGACCTGGTCCACCGGTACGTCGCCGACGGCTCCCCCTTCGTCGCCGAGCTGGACGGCGTTCCGGCGGCCACCCTCACGCTCAGCAAGGCGCCCGGCCCGTACCTGGAGCCCGCCGGTGAGCCCGAGCGGTACATCCACCTGTTCGCCTCGGACCGCCGCTTCAAGGGCCACGGCGCCGGCGCCGCACTGCTGGCGCACGCCGTCGAGGAGACCCGCCGGGCGGGAGTGTCCCTGCTGCGCGTGGACTGTTACGCGGGCGACGACCGCAAGCTGGTCGCCTACTACGAGCGCAACGGCTTCACACCGACGGAGGCCTTCACCCACGGCGAGGACGAGTGGCCCGGGCAGGTGCTGGCCCGGAGGGTGTAGCCCCCCGGGCCCGGCTGCCCTCAGGCCGCGGTGGCCAGCTGCTCCCGCTCGCGCGGCACGAACCGGAGCCGCGGATGGCCGTGGTACCAGCCCACCGACAGGCGCAGGCCCCCGATGCGGGCCAGGACCAGTCCGACGGTGACGGCGGCGGCGGCCGAGACGACACCGCCGAGGGCGAAGCCGACGCGGGGTCCGTAGGTGTCGGTGATCCAGCCGACGACCGGCGCGCCCAGCGGTGTGCCGCCCATGAAGACCATCATGAACAGGGCCATCACCCGGCCGCGCATGGCCGGGTCGGTGGCCATCTGGACCGCGGTGTTCGCGGTGACGTTGACCGTCAGGCCGGCGATCCCTATCGGGGTCATGAGCAGCGCGAACAGCCAGTACGACGGTGCCAGCGCGGCCACGATCTCCAGCGTGCCGAAGGCCGCGGCGGCCGCGATCAGCAGACGCAGGCGGGCCGTGCCGCGCCGGGCGGCGAGCAGGGCGCCGACCAGGGAGCCGATGGCCATGAGCGTGTTGAAGAGGCTGTAGGCGCCGGCGCCCGCGTGGAAGACGTCGTCGGCGTAGGCGGACAGCCACACCGGGAAGTTGAAGCCGAAGGTGCCGATGAAGCCGACGAGGACGATCGGCCAGATGAGGTCCGGGCGTCCGGCGACGTAACGCAGGCCCTCGCGGAGCTGGCCCTTCCCCCGGGGCGCCCGCTGGGCGACGTGCAGCTCACGGGCGCGCATCAGCAGCAGGCCGCCGATGGGCGCGACGAAGGACAGGCCGTTGACGAGGAACGCCCAGCCGGTGCCGACGCCGGTGATCATGACGCCCGCGACGGCGGGGCCGACCAGGCGGGCGGACTGGAAGTTGGCCGAGTTCAGGCTGACCGCGTTCTGCAGCTGCTCGGGGCCGACCATCTCGGAGACGAAGGACTGGCGGGCCGGGTTGTCGACGACCGTGGCGAGGCCGACGGCGAAGGCGGCGAGGTAGACGTGCCAGACCTGGACGTGTCCGGTGAGGGTGAGCGCGGCGAGCACGAGGCCGGTGACGGCCATCGCGGACTGGGTGACGAGCAGCGCGGGGCGCTTGGGCAGGCGGTCGACGAGGACACCGCCGTACAGGCCGAACAGCAGCATCGGCAGGAACTGCAGGGCCGTGGTGATGCCGACGGCCGCGGAGGAGCCGGTGAGGCTGAGGACGAGCCAGTCCTGGGCGATGCGCTGCATCCAGGTGCCGGTGTTGGAGACGACCTGGCCGATGAAGAAGAGGCGGTAGTTCCGGATCCTCAGCGAGCTGAACATCGAGGACTTGCGCCGGGGGGCGGGCGGGGAGTCGTGGGTGGTCGGTGCGGGGGCGGAAGCTGCTCCGGGTCCCGAACTCAAAGGGTTCGCCTCCTTGCGATGGGCACGCGGGTGCTTAGAGGTGTGCGAGTTTTTCCAGCACGGGAGCGGCGGCGCGCAGTTTCGCCCACTCGTCCTCGTCGAGGCCCTCGACCAGGCCGGCCAGGAACGCGTTGCGTTTGCGGCGGCTCTCCTCGAGCATCGCCTCGGCCTGCTCGGTCTGGGTGACGACCTTCTGGCGCCGGTCCTCGGGGTGCGGTTCCAGACGGACCAGCCCCTTGGCCTCGAGCAGCGCCACGATGCGGGTCATCGAGGGCGGCTGCACGTGCTCCTTGCGGGCGAGTTCGCCCGGGGTGGCGCTGCCGCAGCGGGACAGGGTGCCCAGCACCGACATCTCGGTGGGGCTCAGCGACTCGTCGACGCGCTGGTGCTTGAGGCGACGGGACAGTCGCATCACGGCGGAGCGCAGTGAGTTCACGGCGGCAGCGTTGTCGCCATGGGTAAGGTCCGACATGTTCTTTAGCGTAACTCATTACCCTGGCTAAAGAACACTGGGAACACACCGAACGGCCGTGACCCTGGCCACTGGGCCCCAATGTCACTCATATGGGTGATCCCTGTGCGGAACGTGACACAGGACACCGAAGAGTGCCGCGACCCTCGTACGCATGGGGACCAGCGTGCTCAGCCTGCGCATGGACCGCGAGCTGCTCGAACGGCTCCGCCACCATGCCGCCAAAAGAGGAATGAGCGTCCAGGACTACGTGGTCCGGACGCTCATTCGGGACGACTTCGACGAGCGGTTCCAGACCGCGGTCGAGGAGACGGAGAGGTTCTACGGGGTCACGTGACCCCGGGCGGCCGAACGGCCGCTCACGTGAGGCCGAGGGCCGGCATCAGGTAGTAGAAGGCGAACACGGCCGAGACGACGTACATCGCCACCGGGATCTCCCGGGCCCGGCCGGCCGCCAGGCGCAGCACCACGAAGGTGATGAAGCCCATGCCGATGCCGTTGGTGATCGAGTAGGTGAACGGCATCATCACCATCGTCACGAAGGCCGGCATCGCGAGCGTGGGGTCGCTCCAGTCGATCTCCTTGACCGAGCCCGCCAGGATCAGGAAGCCGACCGCGATCAGCGCGGGGGTGGCCGCCTGGGAGGGGACCATCGTGGCGACCGGGGTCAGGAACAGGGCGAGGGCGAACAGCGTGCCGGTGACGACGTTGGCGAAGCCGGTGCGGGCGCCCTCGCCGACTCCGGCGGTGGACTCCACGAAGCAGGTGGTGGCCGAGGAGGAGCTGGCGCCGCCGGCGGCGACGGCGATGCCGTCCACGAAGAGGACCTTGTTGATGCCGGGCATCTGCCCCTGGGCGTCGGTGAGCCTGGCCTCGTCGCTGACGCCCATGATCGTGCCCATGGCGTCGAAGAAGCAGGACAGCAGCACGGTGAAGACGAACAGGATGCCGGTCAGCGCACCGACCTTGCCGAAGCCGCCGAAGAGGCTGACCTGGCCGATGAGCCCGAAGTCGGGAGGGGCGACGGGGTTGCCGGGCCACTTCGGGGTGGTGAGCCCCCAGGTGGACACGTGCGTGACCGCGTTGACGGCGAGGCTCAGCACGGTCATCGACACGATCGAGATCAGGATCGCCCCGGAGACCTTGCGCACGATCAGCGCGAGGGTGAGCAGGGTGCCGAGGACGAAGACCAGCACCGGCCAGCCGGTGAGGTGGCCGTCGCCGCCGAGCTGCAGCGGAACGGTGGTGTGGGCGACGTCCGGGATACGGGTGACGAAGCCGGAGTCGACCAGGCCGATCAGCATGATGAACAGGCCGATGCCGATGGAGATGGCCTTGCGCAGGCTGTAGGGCACCGCGTTCATGACGCGCTCCCGGAGCCCGGTGGCGACGAGCAGCATCACGACGAACCCGGCGAGCACGACCATGCCCATGGCGTCCGGCCAGGACATACGGGGCGCGAGCTGCAGCGCGACGACGGAGTTGACGCCGAGGCCGGCCGCGAGCGCGATCGGCACGTTGCCGATGACGCCCATCAGCAGCGTGGTGAACGCGGCGGTCAGGGCGGTGGCCGTGACCAGCTGGCCGTGGTCGAGCTGGTGCCCGTACATGTCCTTGGCGCTGCCGAGGATGATCGGGTTCAGCACGATGATGTACGCCATCGCGAAGAAGGTGGCGAAGCCGCCGCGGACCTCGCGCGACAGCGTGCTGCCCCGCTCGGAGATCCTGAAGAAGCGGTCGAGCGTACCGTGCCCGGACGCATCGCCCGGCTGCTGCGGGACGGGAGCCTTGGCGGGGGCCGAGGTGGACATGCGGGACCTTTCGTCACCAGCGGGCATCCCCCAGCCCGTTTGGTGTTTCCTACAAACAGAAGTGGCCAAAGACAAACGGATTCAGTATGAACATATAACGTTCATAGCGCTATCTCCGCGCGTAGACCTGATCGCCTCGTAAGCTGTCCGCATGAAGAAGTGGACCCCCACGCACGAGGCACCGGAGCCCCTGGAAGGCCCGGTGGTCGCCACCATCACCGGCGGCACGATCGTCTGGTTCGTCCTCTTCCTCGCCCAGCTCCCCTTCTACCGCTGGTACGCCGACCACGGCCACACCTGGTGGATCTGGACCTGCCTGGCCGGAGGCGGCCTCGGCCTCATCGGCGTCTGGTACGTCCGCAGGCGGGACGCGGCGATCAAGAGGGACGCGGCGGTCAAGCGGACGGCGGATGTGCGGCCGGGCGCCGCTGAATAGTCCCGGTGGGGGACTTCGCAGCCGACCGTCACGAGTGGGTGGGCGGGAAACGGGGTCCAGGGGCGGAGCCCCTGGCGGGGGCTGGGGCGGAGCCCCAGGGGCGGCAGGGAAAGGGCCTCCCGGAAACGCTCCCGGGAGGCCCTTCGTAGCTGCCGCCGGCGTTACTGCACGTCGACGTAGTCACCCGCGGCGCTGACCGCCGGGGTCGTCGTGGTGCCCGCGAAGGAGAAGCGCCAGTAGCCGTCGTACGCCGCGGTGGCCGTGGCCTTCAGGTTGCCGGAGGAGTCCGAGTACACCGTCTTCACCGTGGTGTACGTGGTCGTGCCCGCCTTGCGGAACTGCAGCTTGACCGGCTGGCTGGTGTAACCGTGGTACAGGTGGTCCTCCCAGTTGGCCCGGGAGAGCTTGCCCGTGGTGGTGAGCGTCGCGCCCTTCTTCACCGGCTCCGGGCCCGCGTCGGCGGTGAGCTTGGAGTAGCGCTGCACGTTGGTGGTGGCGAGGCTGCCCTGGTCCTTGAAGCCGACCTTGCTCAGGTCGGGGTTGTTCGGGTCCTGGCCGTTGAAGGCGGTGGCCTCCGCGGCGACCGACCAGCTGCCGGCGTCGGCGTTCTTGAGCTCGCCGTCACCCGGGTAGATGTCCACGGTGCCGGTGCAGGTCTCGGTGGTGGACGAGGTGACCGTGCAGGTGGCGAAGTCGTCGCCCTCCAGCGTCTTGGTCTGGTCGTCCATGGTGCCGCGGTAGAGGTAGGCGTCGCTGTAGAAGTCGGACGCGGTGACGTCCACGTCCGCGCCGTGCGTCAGCGTGTACGAGTACGTGGTGCTGACCTTGTTGGTGGTGCCGACCTTGATCGCGGAGGCGATCTTGAGGTTGGAGAAGCTGACGTCCATCGTGTACGGCGTACCGCTGGACCCGGTGGCGTGCGCGGCCGGCACGGCGAGGGCGGAGAGGGCCAGGGCGCCGGAGACGGCGGCCACGGTGGCTCGTATGCGCATTGCGTTCCCCATGTGGGAGAAGTGATCGGTGAGTCTGTTGACTCGGCAGATCTGATCATTGGCACATGCAACTGGTTGTACGCCGTCGACCGGATCCGGCCATTCTTTGTGCGGCCATTGCCATCTGATGGCCAGGAACAGAGGTTGAGGGAACGATTCGGCCCCAGGAGGCCGGCTGCGTCCTGGGGCCGAAACGAGTGCTGCCTACTGCCTACTGCTTACTGCCTACTGCCTACTGCACGTCGACGAAGTCACCCGTGGCGTTGACCGCCGGGGTGGTCGTGGTGCCCGCGAAGGAGTACCGGAAGTAGCCGTCGACCGTCGCGGTGGTCGTGGTCTTCAGGTCGCCGGTGGAGTTCGACTTGATGGTCTTCAGCGTGGTGTAGGTGCTGGTGCCCGACTTGCGGAACTGCAGCTTCACGGACTGGTTGGTGTAGCCGTGGTACTTGTGGTCCTCCCAGTTGGCGCGGGAGAGCTTGCCGGTGACCGTGATGGTCTTGCCCTTCGCCACCGGCTCCGGCGCGGCGTTGACCGTCAGCTTGGAGTAGCGCTGGACCAGGGTCGTGCCGAGGCCGAACTGGGCGGTGCTGTCCTCGGTGCTGTACTTGACGGCCAGCCCGCCGCCGTTCCAGGTGCCGGCGTCCGAGTTGGACAGCGCCCCGTCGTCGCCGGGGTAGATGTCGATGTCGCCCTTGCAGCTGGCGGTGGTCGCCGAGGTCGCGGTGCAGGTCGCCGGGTCGTCGCCGAACAGGACGTTGGTCGGGGCGCTCGAGGTGCCCTTGTAGATGAACGGACCGTTGGCGAAGTCCGAGGAGGTGATGTCGATGTCGGCGCCGTGGGTCAGCGTGTAGGTGACCGTGGTGGCGACGTGGTTGGTGGTGCCGACCTTGATCACCTTGGCGATCTTGAAGTTCGAGAAGCTGACGTCCAGGTCCGCGGCCGTGGTGGCGGTGTACGCGCTCTTGCCGGAAGCGGCGTGCTGGACGGCCTGCGCGGCCTCGGCACGGTAGGACGAGGCGTCGGCCTGGGCGGCCGGCACGGCGAAGGCGGAAAGGGCCAGGGCGCCGGAGACGGCGGCCACGGTGGCACGAATGCGCATGCGTTCCCCTGCATGGAGAAGAGTGGGCGCGAGGCCCAAATGATCGTGGAGTCTGTTGACTCGGATGATCAGATCCGTGACCGATGGGAATGGTTGTACGGGAGTTGAAGAAATCGTGAGGGCTTCGGGAACCTCGGAGGAGACACCCTTGCCGAGCACCGGCGCCGCACTCGCCGGGCCCCGGCGCCTCACTTGCCGAGCGTCGGCCGCACCTTGCCCAGCATCAGCTCAAGGAACCGGTCCGGGTGCCTGAAGGAGGCGAAGTGGCTGGCGTCCTCGATGAGGGCGAAGTCCTTGACCGGAGCGGTGACGTCCTCGAAGAAGCGCCGCGCCGGCTCCGGCGGGGTGAGGGCGTCACGGTCGCCCTGGAAGAGGAAGAACGGCAGCCGGAAGTCGGTGCCCGCGGCCCGCTCGTCGACGGTCAGGGCCTGTGGGCCCAGCCGCTCGGCGAAGGTCATGCCCTTCAGGTAGGTGCGCAGCCCGCGCAGGGTGTGCAGCGGTGAGAACCACAGCGAGCGGATCACCACGGTCTTCATCGTGTCGTAGCTGAGCGGGTCGCTGGTGATGACCAGCTTGTTGAACTCCGACCACTGCTCGGTGCTCCACGCCGTCCGGTCCGCCCCCATCGCGGCGACGGCGGCGTACGCCTTGCGCTTGCCCGACTTCTCCAGCCGGCCGAGCAGCGCGTCGTAGGCCTGCCGCTCGCGCCCGCCCGCGATGACGTTCTGGTCGGTGCCTACGTAGGCGGAGTACAGCTCGGGATGGTTGCGGGCCAGGCGCAGGCCGGTGACCGTGCCGAAGGAGTTGGCGACCAGCACGACCTTGTCGACGCCGAGGCGGGCGCGGACGTGCTCGGTGACCTCTAGGGCGTCCCGGTAGTACCGCTCGAGGCTCATCTCGCCCTGCCCGTCCGCGCCGCCGCGGGCGAAGGTCAGACCGGAGCCGCGCATGTCCCAGCGCACGATCGTGAAGTGCCGCTCCCAGCCGCGGGTGCGCGGGATGTAGATCTGGTTGGAGGCGCCGGGGCCGCCGTGAAGTTCGAGGACGACCGGGTTGGCGCGGTCCTCGCCGCGTACGGAGACCCACTGATCGATGCCGCCTATACGGACGTACCCGGACTCGTCGATGCCGTTCGGCGTGGTGATGGCGAGGCGTCTGGCGTTCGCCGCGCGCTTGAGCTGCCGGTAGCCCAGCAGGCCGGCGACGGGAGCGGCGGCCAGGGTGACGGCCGAGGCGGTGAGGACGGTGGCGAGCATGACGGTACCCCCTGAAACTGTTTATCTCGTCAGCAGTTGTGTTTACGGTATATACAGTTAAGGGCCGGGGTCAACAGGCTCCGCCCGCCGACCGAGAGGGACCGTCATGCCGAGGGGCACAGCGAAGAGCACGGACCGGGACAAGCCGCGCGATCCGCGGGCCGGGGTCGCCTTGCTGTGGGGTGAACAGGACCAGCCCACGCGAGGACCGAAGCCCAGCCTGTCGCCGCAGCGCATCGCCGCCGCGGCCGTGGCACTGGCGGACGCCGAGGGGCTGGACGCCGTGTCGATGAACAAGGTCGCCGCCGGGTTCGGCGTCTCGGCGATGGCGCTGTACCGCTACGTCCCGGGCAAGACCGAACTGGTCGAGCTGATGGTCGAGTCCGTCCTCGCCACCCCGCCGGACCTGTCGTCCCTGGCCGGCGACTGGCGGGCGGGCGCGCGGGAGTGGACCCGCCGGTCCTGGCAGGTCTACGAGGCCCACCCCTGGCTGCTGGCCGCCACCGCGATGCGCCGCCAGGCCATGGGCCCGGGCCAACTCGGCTGGCTGGACTCGATCCTCGGCGCGCTGGCCCCTACAGGCCTGACGGCGGCCGAACTGCACCAGGTCTTCCTGCTGCTGGCGGGCCTGGTGCGCAACCTCGCCCAGCAGCTCGTCGACTTCGACGAGGAGCACGGCCGCGAGTTCACCCGCCTCACCGCTGAACTCCTCGACCGCCACGCCGACCGCTTCCCGGCCCTGACCCGGGCCATCGCCGACGGCTTCTTCGCACCGACCCCCATCGACCCGCTCGACTTCGCCCTCGACCGCGTCCTCGACGGCGTCCAGTCACTCATCGACCGTGCGGGGCCGTCCCGGACGCACTGACCGCGCTGGCCTCGCGATCGAGTCAGGGGGCTCGCCTCGTCGCGGGATCACGGGTCGGAGCCGGCGCTGCCAGGGCAGGCGGTCGCACTTGTCGTGGTCGCGGGCCGCGGTCGGCCGACGGCGCGTCAGCCCATCGGTGCGTCGGGCCATCGGCGCGGCCCGCCGACCCCGGCCGGCGACCGCCGGGATCCTGTCGAGCAGGGGACACCGGTCAGTCAGTCGAACCAGCGGTCCCGCGCCAGCTCCTCCGTCCGCGACGGGTCCTCCAGCAGGGCCGCCACCTCGAACCGCCGCGGCCACTGGCCCGCCGCCCAGGCCAGCCCCGCGGCGACACCTTCGAGGGTGGTGGCGTGCAGGACGCCGTCGTCGGTCAGGCGCCAGTCGATCTCCACGCCGTCGACCACGAGTTCGTCGTGCTCGACGTAGGTGTCCGGGGTGCGCGGGCCCAGCAGCACACGTACCGACTCCGGCACGTCGTGTTCGGTGCCCTCCGAGTTCACCGTCCCGGTCACGGACTCGCTCAGCCGCCGCACCTGGAACAGCTCGGCCAGCTCGGCGGCCCGGGCGGGGCGGACCGGCAGCAGCGGCACCCCGGACGTGAACGGCAGCAGGTCGGGCGAGTCGACGACGACGGCTTCCCCGGCGTCCACCACCGTCACCCGCCCGTCCACGACGGCCCGCAGCTCGTCCGGCAGGGTCACCTGCTCGGGGTCGAGGTCGGCCAGCGCGCTGTACAGGCCGTGCAGTTGGGCCGGCGTGACCGGGCGCTCCGGGTCGGCGAGGCGGTCCAGGAGTTCGGCGGCGCCGCCGGGTTCGTCGAGCAGGGCGGCGACGGACGTGCGTACGCCGAGGGCCTTGAGGACCTGCTCGTCCTCGAAGCCGGTGGCGTCGGCCTGGTCGTACAGGCCGTGCAGGAGCGGGTCGCCGCCGGCCGCGAGGAGGCCCGCCGGGCGGCGGCCGTCGAGGACCGGGTGCCCGCGCAGCCACCATGCGGTGTAGGGCCGTACGACCTCGTGGGTGCCGTCCGGCAGCAGGATGCGCACCGGCTGGGTGAGCGCGTCGCGCAGCGGCGGGCGGGCCAGCAGGGTGAGGGCCTGCGGCCAGTGGTCGTCGTCGACGAGGTCGAGGTCGCGGACGGCGACGAGTTCGGTGGCGACCGGGGGTACGGGGGTGTCGGGGAAGCGGTCGAGGATGTCCTCGCACCACACGTCGACGGCGTCGAGCAGGCCAGCGTCGTCGGGCTCGGCGAAATCGCCGTCGCGGGGCTCGAGTTCGTCCGGGTCGAGGACGACGTCGGTGGCCCGCACGAGGGCGAAGTCGGCCAGCACGCCACAGGCGGCCAGCGGGCGCTCGCCCCACTTCTCAGCCAACTCGGCTTCCACGCAGGCGAGTTCGCCCTCGCGGATGACCTGGGCGAAGGGGCTGCCGGGGAAGACGAGTTCACCTGCGGGCGCGAGTTCGCCGTCCTCGTCGGGCAGGGCGAGGGCGCCCAGCCAGGGCTCGTCCCCGGGTTCGAGTCCCGCGTCGCGGACCAGGGCCAGGACGGTGTCGGCGAGTTCCTCGGCGTCGAGGGCGTCCTCCTCCCAGGCCACGGCGCCCTCGTCGTCGAGGGAGGCGGCGACGGCGGCCCGCACCTGCGGGGTGGTGAGGACCGCACGCGGCGTCGCGGGCAGCGCGCCGAGCTTCTCCAGGAGCGGGTGCGCGGCGTCCGGGTGGGCGACCTTCAGGCCGAGCCGGGCGAGTACCTCCGGGTCGATGGCGGCGTCCGGGGTGGGCAGCAGGACCTGGCGGGGGCCGATGGTCGTACGGCCGTCGGCAAGGGGGACCGGCAGCCCGGAGAGCCGGTCGGGGTCGACACCGGCGAGGCTGTCGTAGAGCCGCCACCACCAGTCGGGGGACTTCTCCAGACCGGCCAGCCGGTCGACGGCGTCGGCGAGCGGCAGCCGGGCCACGCCGAGCGTGCGCAGCTCGACGCGGCGTTCCAGGCCGGCGGGCAGCAGCGTGGGCAGCACCTCGGCGAGGACCCGGACGGTGTCGGCGCCGGCGCCCTCTGCGATCTCCGCGTCGCGGGGACGCAGGACCTCGGGCAGGGAGCCGGCTTCGGGGGCCTCCTCGTCCGCCTGGTGCTTCGGCGGTACGGCCGGAGGCAGGAAGGCCGTGCGCGGGAGACGGTCGAGGATGGCCTGGCGCAGGGCGCCGTCGAGTTCGCCCTTGCCGAGCGGGCCGGGCACGAGGTCGATGATGCCCTCGGTCACCGGGCGCCAGCCGGCGAGGAGTTCGGCGTACGCGTCCGCCGCGCGCTGCACCAGGAAGTCGGTGAGCGGGCCGGGGGCGGCGTGCCGGCGGGTGGTGTCCAGCGGGAAGGAGGCGATGAGCAGGGCCGGAACGCCGAGGGGCTCGTCGCTGGGGGTGGGCGCGTGCACCACGGGGGTGGTGCGGGGGCGGGCGGGGGTGCCGTCCGGGTCGGGCACGGCCCAGGTGACCGACCAGTGCGGGCGCAGGCGCTCCTCGACCGGACGGTCCGCGAGCAGGTCCGGGGTGAGAGGGCCGTGGGCGGAGACCGTGCGCCAGCGGGTCGTGCCGTCGCGGGAGTCCGTGACGACCGTGTGGGCGCCCTCGGTGCGGCGGCGCAGCGTGCGGGGGATGTCGTCGTTGACCTCGACGACGACTTCCTCCAGGCCGGGCAGGGCGAGGAGCAGGGCGTCGTCGACGGCGTGCAGGAGGCGTTCGGCGAGGTCGGTGGCGGCGGTGTCGCGCAGCGGGAGGATGACGACGGTGTCGTACGGGTCCGGGGCGGAGCCCTCGGCGGGGAACGGCAGGCGCAGCAGCGGTACGTGTCCGTCGCGGCGGCGGATCTCGTCGCCCAGGCCGGGGCTGTGCCGGGCGGCGTCGGCGGCGAGTTCCCGGGCCTCGGCGAGGGACCAGCGGACGCCGCCGTGCCGGCCCACGACCGCGGGTTCGTCGGTGACGGCGAGCACGGCGGCGAAGCCCACGCCGAAGCGGCCGACGGTTGCCTGGCCTTCCTGGGACTCACGCTTGGCGGAGGCGCGGAGGGTGGAGAGCGACTCGACGCCCGCCGCGTCCAGGGGGGCGCCGGTGTTGGCGGCGACCAGGACGCCGTCGCGGAGGGTGAGGCGGAGGCGGCCGGGTACGTGGGCGCGGGCGGCGGCGTCGGCGGCGTTCTGCGCCAGCTCCACGACGAGACGGTCCCGGTAGCCGCCGAGGACCAGGTCCTCCTCGGCGTTGGCGTCCTCACGGAAACGGGCGGGACTGGTGGCCCAGGCGTCGATCACCCCGCGGCGGAGACGGGCGGTACCGAAGGGGTCGGCGCCCTCGGTCGCGGGCCGGACGAACATGCTCACGTTCACCTCTTCATCGTCGCCGTGAGGACGAAGGTACCGCTCATCGAGGGGGGCATGCGGTGTGCCCCCCTCCGCGAAGAACGCGAGCTGCGGTCACGGGATCCTCGGGTGGACGGGCTGGTGGCACCGCCGCCCCGGGTGGGGCTGCGTTACCGCCCCCACAGAGGCGGTCTGATATATGATCGCTAGCCCGCTCAGGGAGGCCTGATGTCCAAGATCCTCGTCGATATCGACGACGACAAGCTGGCCTTCGCTCAGCGGCAGCTCGGCACCAGGACCAAACGGGAGACCATCGACCGCGCGCTGACCATAGCGTCGGCGATCAGCGCCGACGACCGGGCACGTGCCCTGCGCTGGCTCCAGGAGAACGCCGACGCGTTCCTGGACTTCGACGCTCTCGCAGAACGAGAACAGTCAGGCCTGTAAGAAGAGGCCAGGATCGTTGCATCGAGGCGTCAGCGAGAGAGGCACTCACATGGCACTTCTGGCCGAGTACAGCTGCAAGGCCACACCAGGCCGCCGCGTATTAGAGGTCTACGACGCGGACGCATATCTCGGCGACGACGACGCCATGGCAGCCGCCCGCAGACAGGTGGTAGCCGGAAACGGCTACCACCTCTACCTGCTCAGCCTCCAGCCAGCCATCGGCGTCGAGATCACCATCCGCATCTGGGACACGCCACCCAGCCCGCCGACTGACGCTGAAGGCCACGTGGACATCAGCATCGAGTCCGAAACCGGAATTCTGGTTGTCGGTCAACTCGACAGCGGTCCCGCAGACGACGTGACCCTGCCGCGCCCCGGTGTGTATGAGGGCCACGCCTGGTGGATCAACCGCCAGGCAACCGCCGACTACTACGACACCACCCTCGACCGGCTTGCCGACGATGCCCCCGAAGACTGGCTGGGCGAGGCCTGGGACAGCTGCCCCGTCACCGAACGCTACGTTCTGGACCTCGCCTACATCCGAGAACCCATTCCTATTGAGGACGAGGACATCTGGGCATAGATCAGGCCTCGGACGCGTACGGGACGAAGCGCGTCCACGTGTCCGGGGTGAACGCGAGCCGGGGGCCTGCGGGGCTCTTGGAGTCGCGGACGTGGATGGTGCCGGGGGTGACGGCAAGCTCGACGCAAGACTCGCCATCGGTACCGCCGCTGTAGCTGCTCTTGAACCACGCCAGGTCGGAGGCGTCCGCGTCGGATGCCTTGCGCATCACGTCTCTCCCAACAGTTGCTCGATGAAGGCGAATGCGTTCAGTCCATGGAGGCGTAGGGGACGAAGCGCGCCCATGCGTCAGGGGCGAACGCGAGGCGGGGGCCTGCGGTGTTCTTGGAGTCGCGGACATGGATGGCGCCGGGGGCGGTGGCGATTTCGACGCATGAGTCGCCTTCATTGCCGCTGCTGTAGCTGCTCTTGAACCACGCCAGCTCGGTGGCGTCCTCCGCAGAGGCCTTGCAGATCATGTTTCCCCCAGCAGTTGCTCGATGAAGGCCAGCGACTCGCGTGGTGAGAGAGCTTGAGCCCGGATAGTGCTGTAGCGAAGCTCAAGGATGCGCAGATGCTTGGGCTCCGAAATCGGGCGGCCGTTGAACGCGCCGTCGGAGCGCCCCACCGCCGTACCGTCCGCGAATTTGAGCACCTCGATCCTCCCGTCCAGTCCGGGGTGTGCCTCACACCGCAGTGGCATCACCTGGAGTGTGACGTTGTGCAAACTCCCCACTTCCAGCAGCCGTTCGAGCTGCTGGCGCCAGACCATTGTGCCTCCGATGGGACGTCTCAACGCTGCCTCTTCCTGGACGAGGCTCAGCGCCGGAGCCGGTGAACGAGCGAAGATCGAATGCCTGGCGAGGCGAGCCGCTACCAAGCGCTCGACCTCGTCCGGTGTGTACGGAGGTTGCCGAGCCGTGAACAGCGCCCTCGCGTGTTCGGAAGTCTGCAACAGACCGTTGATGCTGTGGCTCTCGTAGACACCCATCTCGACGGCCCGGGCCTCCAACGTCGCCAGTTCCCGAAGCCGCTTCGGATAGCGGACCTTTCTCACGTCCTCCTTCATTGCCGAGATGAGCCCACCCGCGCTCAGCACCTCGTCGGCCGTGTCCAGATAGTCGGGCCGAGGGATCCGCTTCCCGCTCTCGATCTTGTAGACCATGTCCTCGCCGTAGCCCACGGCCTTGCCGAACTCGGCTGCCCGCATCCCCACGGCCTCGCGCCGGAGTTTCAACTGCCGCCCCACCGTGGTGATGACGGCGACGCCCCACTCGTCGTCGGGGTCCACCTCCCACCCGGGCTCGTCCGCCTCGTCCCTGAGCCGTACCGCCTCACCGTCCACCGACATCCGCGCGCCCCTCCGTCGTAGCGTGCCGTCCTGCTCGTACCAACCGTGGGGACAGGCAGGACAGCACCGGACAAGCCCCGGACAGTCACCGTACGCAACCGTCCCGTCACTCATCACGGTAGGCATATCCGGTCACTCTGGGTGGCGTGAATCAGAAATCCGCCGAGAACTTCAGCGTGCTGCTCTCCTCCACGCCGCGAGGCGCCCGCCTGGCCCGTCTGCTCGCCGACGAGCAACTGCGCCGTTGGGGACTGCCGACGGAGAGCGCGATCCTGGTCGTGGCCGAGCTGGCGGCCAACGCGGCGACGCACGGCCGTGTGCCGGGGCGGGACTTCCGGCTGTCGCTGTGTGTGGTCGGCGACGACGTCCTCCGTATCGAGGTCACGGACACACGCGGTGAGCGGCTCCCCGAGGTGCAACCGCCCTCGCCCGACGCCGAGTCCGGCCGCGGTCTGCTCCTCGTGGACGCGCTTGCGGACCGCTGGGGAGTGGTCGAGGAGCGCTTCCCTCGCAAGACCGTCTGGGCCGAAATGCGCTGCTCACGGCCGGAGCCCGATCTTTCGGGCTGCGGCGTCGCAGGCGGTCCCCACTCAAAGAATCCGGGGGAGAAAGAACCCCTCCAAACCCCACCCCTCCCGCCCGTCGCGCAAACTCACTCGCGCGAGTGAACATCGCGAACTCGACTGGATTCCGGGCCGGTTGCCTGCCCTACGCTCAGCGCGACAGCACCACAACCGCAGACATGCGACGGCCCCCGCCGGGAGTGGCTTCCCAGTGCGAGGGCCTGACCACCAAGGAAGAAAAGGCCTCTTCCCGATGGATACGCAGAACCCTAGCGCGCCCCCGCATGCCCAGTCCCGCGTTGGCGGCAACAAACACCCGAACCGGCGGTCCGGGCACCACTCCGGTGGACTGATCCACGACCACACCCGCCACACCACCCGGTTCACGGTGATCGGCAACCACCTCGCCCAGCACCCGGAGCTCTCCGGGCTCGCCATCGGGCTCGGCGTGCACATCCAGTCGCTCCCGGCCGGTGCCCGCGTGGACATCAGGACTCTCGCCGAGCGCTTCCCTGAAGGGCGCGAGCGGATCGCCGCCGCACTGCGCGAGCTGGAGACCCACGGCTACCTGCGCCGAGTACGCGAACGCGCCCCCAGCGGCCGTATCGTCACCCGGACGATCTCCTGCAACCAGCCCGGACGGCGCCGCGAGGACGAAAGCGCGTGTCCGGAGTCCGAGCGCCCGGCTGCCGCCCCGAAGAAGCACACGCCCCGCAAGCCCCTCCCGCCCGTACCGAGTCCGGCCTTCCCGGCCCCCGCACTCCTCCAGGCCGCCACCGACCTCCTGGCTGACCTCCGCACCCACGATTCCCGCCTGCTCCTCTCCGCCTGCGACACGGCCCACCTGGCCCCGGGTGTCGCTGCCTGGCTGGAGCGTGACGTCAGCCCCGACGCCGTACGCCGCGCCCTGACCGCCGACCTGCCACCGGAGGGCCCGCGCCGCCCGGCCGCCCTCCTGGCGCACCGGCTGGCCGCCCAGTTGCCTCCGCCGCCCCCGTTCCGCGCTCCGGAGCCGCCGCCGGCCGTTCGGCACGACTTCACCAACTGCGACGGCTGCGACCGCGCCTTCCGCTCCCCCACACCCGGTGGTCGCTGCCGTGACTGCCGATCCGATTCCTCGGGGGCCGCCTAGCATGAACGTGACGATCCTTGCCCCGGGGCACGTACGACGAGGAGCGCGCGCCATGACCATCGCATCGGGCCACGTCTACCGGGCCATGCGGGACCTCGTTCAGTCCATGGACGACACCATTCCGGGCAAGTTCGAGATCACCAAGAAAGGGATCGTCCACGACATGATGGCGCCGATCGGCCCGCATGAGCTGACCACTCTGCACCTGCGGAAACGGCTCGAAAAGATCATGCCGGAAGAGATCGTGGCCCACACGGGGGAGCCCGACGTCGAGGACGAGGCCGAGGGCATCATGCGCCGCCCCGACGTGATGGTGATCGCCCTGGCGGACATGGATGTTCCCGGTTCCTTTGATCCCCGCACGGTGATCGCCGCGGTCGAGGTCGTCTCACGGTCCAACCCGGAGAACGACTGGGAGGACAAGATGCGGGACTACCCGCTGATCGGCATCCCCGTCTACGCGGTCTTCGATCCCCGCTCCGGCACCGGCGCCGTCCTCACCGACATCCACCCCACCCCTGACGGGCCGCGTTACGCCACGCGCAAGGATTTCGTGTACGGCGAGGACGTCACCATCGGCGACTGGACGATCTCGACGGAGAACCTGCCGCTCTACAAGACCACGGGCACGAGCTGATTCCCCGACCGGAGCTCACCCCCGATGCTCTCCGGGCCGCCCTCGCCGTCGTCGACCCGGGGCGCCTGGACGAAATGCAGGCCGAGAAAGACGAAGCCTTTGCGAAGGCCGTCGAGTGGCAGTCTCTGAGCCCGGTGCAGAGCTGGGTCCTGATCTGGGCAAGGGACATCGAGATCGCCCGTCGGCCCGATCTGTCCGCCCGCTGCACCCGGGCGAAGAGCGATCTGGAAGACCCGGATCCGGCTGTCGCCCAGGAAGCCCTGCGCAGCCTGAGTGCCGTCCTGGACGAAGCCATGAAGGCAGTTCGCGAGTGAGCTGGAAGCAGATCACTCACCTGGGCTTCTGAGCAGGAGCCGCCCGCACGCACAAGCGGCCCGCCGCAGTCGGCGGCGCTAAGAGTGCCCCAGCTCCGCCGTCTCCTCGTCCCCCACCACCGGTACCGACCCGGAGTCCGCCGCCGGGCGGAGCGGGAACGGGTCGACCCTCGTCTCGTCGATGACCGGTGGCGCCGGCTGGGGCGGCTTGGGCATGACCGCGGCCTCGGAGTGGCCGCCGCAGCCGTAGGACAGGGAGACGACGCGGCCGTCGGCCGGGGCGAACTCGTTGGCGCAGACGCCGAAGGCCTGGCCGAGGGAGCCGCCCATGGGGACGAGGAAGCCGCAGCTGGCGCAGGAGGCGGGGGCCGCCTGGGCCATGGGGGTATTGGCGCCGAAGGCCTCGTCCCAGCGGTCGGCGGCGATGTGGAGGCCATAGCGGGACAGCACTCGGGCGCGGCGCATCCCGAGTTCCTCCGCCACCGCGGCGATGGTGCCGCGGGCGGGGGTCACCGGCTGCGCGGCGGGGGCGCCGGGGGTGACCTCGGCGTCCTCGGCCTCCGCCAGTTCCGCCATCTCCTCGGAGACCGGGGAATTCACCGGCGGTTCTTCCACGCCGGCGTAGCCGGGCTCGAGGCGGAGGTCCTCGGCGTCGGTGGGCAGCAGGTCGCCGGGGCCCATGTCGCCGGGGCGCAGGCGTTCGCTCCACGGGACCCACTCGGGGGCGAGGAGGGCGTCGGGGCCGGGGAGGAGCACGACCTCGTCCAGCGTCACGATCTTGGCGCGGGACGCGCGGGCCACCGTGGCCGCCCAGCGCCAGCCCCGGTACCCGAGTTCCTTGCACTCGAAGAAGTGCGTGACGACGCGGTCGCCCTCGGCGATCATGCCCGCGTGCTCGCCGACGACGCCTGGAGCGGCGGCCTCCTCGGCTGCGGCGCGGGCGAGGTCGACGGCCTCGGCGCACAGGCGGTCGGGGGTGCGGCTTCGCGTGGTCGCTGCGCTCACAGGTATCGCTTCTCTCCTACGCCGTCTCACGGGTGCGCGGGCCTGAAGGCGGTGGAACGGACGGAGCGGACCTGTGGGCCGCATCGACGTCCGCGTCCGATCGCACTCGGGCGCACCTCTGCCATCCATTCTGCGGGATGGCTGAGATAGGCACGCTACCCGGTCACCGGCGCTGGGCCTACACCGACGGACGGGATCGTCTGCGCGACCTCTGTTTCCGACCGTCCCGCTCGACTGTCCACCACCGTCCCACTCGACTGCTTCCGACCGTCCCACTCGACTCGCCTGGCTGCAAACCGCACTATCCGCGCCCGACTCGGGGCACTATGAACGTCGTGGCAGCCACGAGGCCGCCCCAGGGTGTCACCGGGACCGGCGGCACCGGGGGGAGCAGTCGAGGTGGCGGTGCGGGTCCGGTGCGCGGGGCCGCCCGCGCGGTCGGTCGTGCCCTGCACTTCCCCGTCACGAAAACCGCCCGCGGCATCCGCAGGGCGACGCACGCGCACGGCGCCGGGGAGTCCGGGCTCGGCAAGCTGATCGAGCTGCACGCGGTCAACGGCGCGGGCGATGTCATGATCACCGTGGCGCTCGCGTCCACGGTGTTCTTCTCGGTGCCCACCGACGAGGCCCGCGGGCGGGTCGCGCTCTACCTCGCCATCACGATGGCCCCGTTCACGGTTCTCGCGCCGGTGATCGGCCCGCTCCTCGACAAGCTGCCGCACGGCCGCCGGGCCGCGATGGCCGGAACGATGCTCGCCCGCGCCCTGCTCGCCCTGATCATCTCGGGGGCCGCGGCCAGCGGCAGCCTGGAGCTGTATCCGGCGGCGCTGGGGGTCCTGGTCGCCTCCAAGGCGTACGGGGTCGTCAGAAGCGCCGTGGTGCCCCGGCTGCTGCCACCGGCGTTCTCTCTGGTGAAGGCCAACTCACGGGTGACCCTGGGCGGGCTGCTGGCCACCGGGATCGCCGCGCCGATCGGGGCGGGACTGCAGTCGATCGGCTCCCCGTGGCCGCTCTACGGCTCCTTCGTGATCTTCATGGCGGGAACGTTCCTGTCCTTCTCACTGCCCGCCAAGGTCGACTCGGCCAAGGGTGAGGACATCGCGCTGCTCGCCTCCGACGAACGGCACCGGCACGGATCGCGCCGCGAGGAGGAGTCGAAGCGGCAGGAGCAGTCGAAGCGGCCGGGGCTGCGCACGGTCGGCCCGGCCGTCACGAACGCGCTCGGCGCCAACGCCTCGCTGCGCTGCCTGTCCGGCTTCCTGATCTTCTTCCTGGCCTTCCTGCTGCGGGAGCATCCGCTGACCGGCGAGAGCGCCGCGGTGTCGATGGGGATAGTGGGTGTGTCGGCCGGGGTGGGCAACGCGCTGGGTACGGCGGTCGGGGCGTGGCTGAGGTCCCGGGCGCCGGAGAGGCTCATCGTGACCGTGGTGGCCGTGGTGGCGGGGACGGCCGTCGTCGCCGCGGTGTTCTTCGGGGCGTTCCTGGTGGCGTGCCTGGCCGCGGTCGCCGGGTTCGGGCAGGCGCTGGGCAAACTGTCGCTGGACGCGCTGATCCAGCGGGACGTGCCGGAGCTGGTGCGCACGTCGGCGTTCGCCCGGTCGGAGACGCTGCTGCAGATGGCCTGGGTGTTCGGCGGCGCGGTCGGCATCGTCATGCCGCTCAACGGCACGCTGGGGCTGGCGGTGGGCGCCGCCTTCGTCGCCGCGGGCTGGCTGGGCACGACGCGCGGGCTGCTGGCCTCGGCGCGGCACGGTGGCCGGACGCGGCCGCGGGTGGCGTAGACGGCGGGTGGCGCAGACGGCGGGTGGCGCAGACGGCGAGTGGCGTAACCAACCGGGCACGCCGCACCCCGCGTGGGGGGCGGTCGGGACACGCCAGATAGCCTTCGGGCATGACCACGCTGCACTCCGTTGTTGTGCGACGCCGCCGCGCCGTCGCCGCCGCCGGCGCCGTTTCCGCCGGACTGCTTCTGTTGTCGGCCTGCGACAAGCCGACCCCGATGTCGACGATCACCGTCGGCACGAGCTCGGTCGACTCCGAGGCCACCTGCTACAACGACGGCAACGCCCTGGACACGGCGTCGCTGGGGAAGTGCCTGAAGAACACCGACATCAAGTCCATCAAGGTGGACCCGGACGAGACCGTGCGCTTCGGCGTCGACCCGGCGATCGCGGACAACGGCTGGACGATCCTGATGAACGGCCAGCCGCTGACCGACTCCAGCAAGAAGACGTACCGCACCATCCCGGGCAGCGTCTTCTTCAACGCCCAGTACGGCGCGTCGGGCAACGCCACCGCGGTGTCCATCAAGGAGGGCGACAAGACGGTCAAGGGTCTGTGGAACTTCAAGCTGAAGAAGGACTCCTGACCACGTCGTCCGTGCCTGACCCACGGGTCCTGGTGGCCACCGCGGTTCCCGCCGAACGGGACGCGGTGGCTCGGGTGTTTCCCGGTGCCGAGGTGATCGCCGCCGGGGTGGGACCCGCCCTGGCCGCCGCCTCCACCGCGACCGCCCTCACCACCGCCGCCCTGCGCGGCGCCCCGTACGGCCTTGTCGTGTCGGCGGGGATCGGCGGGGGCTTCCTGCCCGGGGCGCCCCTCGGCTCCCTGGTCGTCGCCGACGAGATCACCGTCGCCGATCTGGGCGCCGACACGCCGGAGGGCTTCGTTCCGGTCACCGAACTGGGATTCGGGACCGTCACCCACCGTCCGCCGGAATCACTCGTACGAGAGGTGACCGCGGCGACCGGTGCGCCCGCCGGAACCGTGCTCACCGTCTCGACCGTCACCGGAACCGCCGCCCGCGCCGCCGAGCTGCGCGCCCGCCACCCCCGCGCCCTGGCCGAGGCCATGGAGGGCTTCGGGGTCGCCGAGGCGGCCGCCGCGCACGGCACGCCCGTGCTGGAGATCCGTGCGGTCTCCAACCCCGTCGGCCCGCGCGACCGCGCCGCCTGGCGCATCCGCGAGGCCCTCGCGGCCCTCGCCGAGGGGTTCGGGAAGCTGGCGCCCGTACTGGAGAGTTGGAAACAGGTATGACCGACCGTCGTGGAACCGAGTCGCTGCGGATCGCGTACTCGCCCTGCCCCAACGACACCTTCGTCTTCGACGCCCTCGCCCACGGCCGGGTCCCCGGCGCGCCCGCCCTCGACGTCACCTTCGCGGACATCGACGTCACCAACGGCATGGCCGAACGGGGCGAGTCCGACGTACTGAAGGTGTCGTACGCGGTGCTGCCGTACGTCCTCGACGAGTACGCGCTGCTGCCGTGCGGGGGCGCGCTGGGCCGGGGCTGCGGGCCGCTGGTGCTGACGCGGGAGGCGGGGGCTGGGGGCACCTCCCACGCTTTCGGCAGTGGGGGACTTACGGGGCGTACCGTCGCGGTGCCCAGCGAGAAGTCGACCGCCTACCTGCTGTTCCGGCTCTGGGCCGCGGACACGCTGCCCGGCGGGGTCGGCGAGATCGTGGTCATGCCGTTCCACGAGATCATGCCGGCCGTGCGGGACGGGAAGGTCGACGCGGGGCTGGTCATCCACGAGGCGCGCTTCACGTACCAGAACTACGGGCTGCACAAGCTCGCCGACATGGGCGAGCACTGGGAGGACACCACCGGGCTGCCGATCCCGCTGGGCGCGATCATCGCGAAGCGGTCGCTGGGCGCGGACACGCTGCGGCTGCTCGCCGAGTCGATCCGTACGTCCGTGCACACGGCCTGGGACGATCCCGAGGCCTCCCGCCCGTACGTCATGGAGCACGCCCAGGAGATGGACCCGGCCGTCGCCGACCAGCACATCGGGCTGTACGTCAACGAGTTCACGTCGGAACTCGGGGAGGACGGCTATGCCGCGGTGCGGGGCCTGCTCACCCGCGCGGCGGCCGAGGGGCTGGTGCCGCCCCTCGGGCCGAACGCGCTCGAGTTTCCCTGAGCGGGCGGGTCACACGTCCAGCTGGTCGGCGACCGCCCGCAGCAGGCCGGCGATCTTCTTGCCGGAGGTCTTCTCGGGGTAACGGCCCTTCTCGAGCATCGGGGTGATGTTCTCCAGGAGGGTCGTCAGATCCTGCACGATGGAGGCCAGCTCGTCCGGCTTCTTGCGGGTAGCGGCCGCGACCGAGGGGGTGGGGTCCAGCACGACCACGGAGAGCGCCTGGTCACCGCGCTGACCGGCGACGACGCCGAACTCCACGCGCTGCCCCGGCTTGAGTGCGTCGACTCCGGCGGGGAGGACCGAGGAATGGACGAAGACGTCACCGCCGTCGTCGCGGGAGAGAAAGCCGAAGCCCTTCTCGCTGTTGAACCACTTGACCTTGCCGGTAGGCACGTCTGTCCTCGTCCTCGTACTCGTCGGAAAACTGCTTCGGAAAACAGCTATGGAACGGCTCTTGATAGCACTGGGGCGGGTCGACCGTGACCCGCCGCTACCAAGGCTAATGGTCTTGGAGCGGCTGACAAGACGTCGCCCGGTTGTTCCTTCGCGCTGGGAACTACCCTGGTCGGGTGCGTGACAAAACCCAAACGAATTCCGCCGTACCCGGCGACGGACTGATCCGTGCCGGGGCCGTCGTGTTCTTCATCGGTGCCGTGGCCACTCTCGTCACCGTGGCCCCGCTGCTCCTCGGAGCGAAACCATTTCCGGCCTTCATGTACGGCCTGTGCATGCTGATGGGCGTCGGCTTCCTCGTCGCGGGCGCGGGAGTGCTGCGTTCGATCGCGGCGGGGCGACGGCAGGGGCGGGAAGCGGCCTCGCGTTAGGCGCGGTCGCGGCTCGGCCCGGGCGGCCGGCTTCGACGTCCTGCTCAGACGTCCGGCTCAGGCGGCCCGGCGGTACTCCGTGAGCCAGGCCGGGAGTTCCGTCAGGTCGTTGAGGACCACGTCCGCGCCCACCGTGCGCAGTTCGTCCGCGCTGCACGGGCCGGTCGCCACGGCCACGGACAGGGCGCCGGCCGCGCGGGCCCCGCGTACGTCACCCACATGGTCGCCGACGTAGACGCCCGCACCGTGCTCGCGCAGCGCCTGCGCCTTCTGTTCGGCCCACAGGTCGCCGACGACCGCGTCGGGTTCGATCCCCAGGTGGCTGAGGTGCAGCTTGGCGTTCGGTTCGTACTTGGCGGTGACGACGAGAGTCCGTCCGCCGGTCTCCCGTACCGCGTCGATCGCCTCGCGGGCGCCCGGCAGCGCGGGCGTGGCGGTGATGGCGATCGTCGGGTACATCTCCCGGTACAGCTCGCTCATCGGCGCCACCTGCTCGGCCGGGAACCAGTTGACCAGTTCATCGGCCAGCGGCGGCCCCAGCCGGGTGACCGCCAGGTCGGCGTCGATGTACGTCCCCGTCCGCTCCGACAGCGCCTGGTAGCAGGCACGGATGCCGGGGCGGGAGTCGATCAGGGTCATGTCGAGGTCGAAGCCGACGGTCAGCGGGCGCGAGGTCATGTCGGCCATTGTGCCCAGGCGGTACGGCTCCCAGGCCCGCCGGGGCTGTGAGCCCGGCGACCCGTCACCGTCGCTGCGAGCGCCACACCAGGAACAGCGCCGAGGCGACGGCCGCGCCGCGCACCATCCACGGCCAGGTCTCGGCGAAGGCGTCGTTCATGTGGCCCTGGGCGATGGGGGCGCCCCAGCGGCCGTCGCTCCGGCCCCAGACCCAGAGCACCCCGGCCGCCAGCGCCAGGCCGGGCATGCCCATGACCGCCCACTTGGACTCCGTGGGGGTGAGCCGACGAGAGCCGTACGCGATGACCCAGCCCAGGAGCAGCGCGAACCAGTTGCCCATGACCGCGCCGGCGACCAGCGCGGCGGCGGCCAGCAGCAGGAGGGGGTTGGTCCAGCCGGCGGCGGGGCGGGGCAACGGGAACCCGCGGCGCCGGGCGGGAGCGTCCGGGTCCGCGACGGCCGCGGCGTCACCCGCGTCCCCGGCTGCCGCGACGACGGGCGCGGTCTCCTCCGCCGGTGCCTTCTCCAGCTTCGGCGGCTGCCTGAGCAGCTCGGGGATCTCCACACCGCCGACGAACCCCGGCACGCCGTCGCCCGCCCCGAAGGGGCCGCTGTCCACCCGCCACCAGTCGGGCTGCAGGGCGCTGTCGCCGAGTTCGTCCGTCCCCGCCAGGTGGGGCGGGGACGGGGCGCGGGAGGGCGGGGCGGGGTCCGGCTCGGCCGGGCGGGGGCGTGGTACGACCCGGCGCACTCCCTTGGGCCGGGTGCTTCCCTCGCCGCCCGGCTGCTCGGGCACCGCGGCGGGCGGCGCCTCCGGGGCCGCGGGGGTGCCGCCCGCCGCCGCGACGACCTCGTCCGGGGTGCCGAGGCGGTCCAGGATGCGGCGGACCGCGGCGGGACTGTCCACCGGCGTCTTCGCCCGGTGCCGGTCGATCTCGTTGCGCAGCTCCGTGACGAGGCGCATCCGTGTGGACGACGGCAACTGGTGTTGCTGGGCCACGTCGCCGACGCGGCTCAGGTATGCGTAGACGACCTGGTCGCTCTCGATCCCCACGAAGTCCCTCCGGGGGTTTGGCCGTTAGTTCCCCGGGTCGACGGTACCGCGTATCGGCAGGGTGCCGGTGCCGGTGTGGCCGCCCGCTGGGGGCCGCGCCCCCGGACCCCCGCTTCGGCCTGAACGGCCTCGTCCTCGATCTCCCCCGGAGGGGGCACCCCCGGACGGGCTGAACGATGTGGGCCGGCGCCCACAAGTCGCCCCAGCCCTCGTCATACGCACCCGCTAACGTGGGGCAGATGAGCCCCGAGGACCGCCCGGCGCCGCGCTCGCTCGCGGAGGCGCTTCGCGCACGTGACGAGGCGTCCCTTGCCTTGCTCCTGCGCGCCCGCCCGGATCTCGTCACGCCCGTGCCCACCGACCTGACCCAGCTGGCGACGCGTGCGGGGACCCGGGCCTCGGTGCTGCGGGCTCTGGAGCGGCTGGACCGCTTCGCGTTGCAGACGGCGGAGGCGCTGGCCGTGGCGGGGGACCCGGCGACGTACGACGAGGTGCTGGGGCTGATGGCCGGGGACACCGGTGATCCGGTGGTCTCGGCTGCGCTGCCCCGTGCCGTGGCCGCCCTCCGCGATCAGGCGCTGGCGTGGGGCGGCGACGACCGGCTACGGCTGGTCCGCACCGCCCGTGAGCTGCTCGCCCCGTCGCCGCAGCACCCGTCGCCGACGGGGCTGGGGCCGGCCGTGCAGGAGGCGACGGCGGGGATGTCGCCGGGGCGGATCCAGGAGATCGTCACCACGGCCGGGCTGGCGTCCACCCATGACTCGGTGTCGGCCGTGACCGCGCTGACCGCCCTGTTCACGGACCGCAAGCGGATGGCGGCACTGCTCCGTCAGGCGCCCGGGGAGTCCCTGGAGGTGCTCGAACGGCTGGTGTGGGGGCCGCCGTACGGGCAGGTCACCGCCGATCCGGCGCCCCGGCTGCGCTGGCTGCTCGACCGCGGTCTGCTGCTGCCCACGGCGCCCGGCACGGTCGTGCTGCCCCGCGAGGTCGCCCTGCATCTGCGTGCGGGCCGCGCCCACCGGGAGCCGGAGCCGGTGCCGCCCGCGGTGGAGCCGGCGTCGGCGCACCGGCCCGAGGCGGTGGACTCGACGGCCGCCGGGCAGGCGTACACGGCGCTGGCCACCGTCGAGGAGCTGCTGAAGGACTGGGACGAGGGCGGGCCCGCGGTGCTGCGGGCGGGTGGGCTGAGCGTGCGGGACCTGAAGCGGACGGCCGTCGCCCTCGACGTGGCCGAGCCGGTCGCCGCCTTCTGGGTGGAGCTGGCCTACGCGGCCGGGCTGCTGGCCTCCGACGGCGAGGCGGACGAGCGGTACGCGCCCACGCCCGCCTACGACGAGTGGCTGGAGCAGCCCGCCGCCGAGCGCTGGGCGCGGCTGGCCGGGGCGTGGCTGGTGGCCACGCGGACGCCGGGGCTGGTCGGCGGCCGGGACGCGAAGGACCGTACGTTGTCGGCGCTGGGGCCGGGGCTGGACCGGTCCGCCGCGCCCGAGGTGCGCCACCGGGTGCTCACGCTGCTGGCCGGGCTGCCGGCGGGCGGCGCCCCGGCCGTCGACTCCGTGCTGGCCCGGCTGCGCTGGGAGCGTCCGCTGCGCGGCCCCCAGCAGGACGACGACCTGCGGTCGCGGCTCGCCCGGTGGACCCTGTCGGAGGCGGAGCTGCTGGGGGTGACCGGCCGGGGCGCGTTGTCCGCGCACGGGCGTGCCCTGCTCGGTGCGCCGGAGCCGCGTCCGGCCGAGGCGGAGCCCGCCGGGCCGGGTGACAAGCTGCCGGTGCATCACCGGCACCACGAGCCGGTCGTGCGGGAGACCCTGTCCGCCGCCGAGCAGGCCGCTGCCACGGCGGCCGCCGCCCGGCTGCTCGCCCCGCTGCTTCCCGAGCCGCTGGACCATGTGCTGCTCCAGGCCGATCTGACGGCGGTGGCCCCGGGTCCGCTGGAGCGGCCGCTGGCCGAGGTGCTGGGCGTGCTCGCGGACGTCGAGTCCAAGGGGGGTGCCACCGTCTACCGGTTCACGCCCGGCTCCGTACGGCGTGCGCTGGACGCCGGGCGGGCCGCCTCCGATCTGCACGACTTCCTTGCGGCGCACTCCCGTACGCCGGTGCCGCAGCCGCTGGCCTACCTGATCGACGACGTGGCCCGTAAGCACGGCCGGCTGCGGGTGGGTGCCGCGTCGGCGTATGTGCGCTGCGACGACGACGCGTTGCTGAACGAGATCCTCGCCGACAGGCGGGCGGCGGCCCTGCGGCTGCGCCGGCTGGCGCCGACCGTGCTGGCCGCCCAGGCCGACCCGGCCGCGCTCCTGGAGGGCCTGCGCGGCATGGGGTACGCCCCGGCCGCCGAGTCCGCCGAGGGGGATGTGGTGATCACCCGCGCCCACGCGCACCGCACCCCGCCGCGCACGGCGCCCGAACCTGTCCCGGACGGCCCGCCGCCGCCCGACGCCACTCTGCTGTCGGCCGCGGTCCGGGCCATCCGGGCGGGCGACCTCGCCGCCACGGCCCCGCGCAGGCCCGCCGCCGGCGGCCCGGTCCCCGACGGCGATCTGCCGCGCACCAGCTCCGCCGAGACCCTCGCCACCATGCAGGCCGCCGTCCTCACCGGCGAGGCCCTGTGGATCGGCTACGTCAACGCCGAGGGCACCGCCAGCCAGCGCGTCATCGCCCCGATCCGCGTCGAGGGCGGCTTCGTGACGGCGTACGACCACACGGCGGACGAGGTCCGCACGTATCCGCTGCACCGGGTGACGGGGGTGGCGGAGCTGGCGGACGACGAGGACTGACGGAGCGGGCGGACGACGGGGGCCGACCCGGCCGCCCCGGCGTGGGCGGGTGCCCGGCGGCGGGCTCCCGCGCGGTGCCGGGCCCCGACCGCCGGGATCCGACCGTGGGCCGGGACCGGGCCCCGACCACCGGGGCCCGACCACCGGGCCCCGACCGCCGGGATCCGACCGAGGACCGGGACCGGGGCCCGGACCGTGTCCGTCGGCCGCCGTCGGCCGCCGTCGGTCGTCGACGGCCGTCGTGATCGTCGGCCGGTAGGGCACACTGGACGTTTGGCCGTATGGAATGGCCGTGTGGAAAGGGTGTGCCGCGCGTGAATGGTCCGTTGATCGTCCAGTCCGACAAGACCCTGCTCCTGGAAGTCGACCACGAGCGGGCCGACGACTGCCGTCGGGCCATCGCGCCGTTCGCGGAACTGGAGCGGGCGCCGGAGCACATCCACACCTACCGGGTGACGCCGCTGGGGCTGTGGAACGCGCGGGCCGCGGGGCACGACGCCGAGCAGGTCGTGGACGCGCTCGTCCAGTACAGCCGCTACCCGGTGCCGCACGCGCTGCTCGTCGACGTCGCCGAGACCATGGACCGGTACGGGCGGCTGACCCTCACCAAGCACCCCGCGCACGGACTCGTCCTCAGCACCACCGACCGGCCGGTGCTGGAGGAGGTTCTGAAGTCCAAGCGGATCGCTCCTCTCGTCGGAGCCCGGATCGACCCGGACACCGTCGTCGTGCACCCCTCGGAGCGGGGGCAGATCAAGCAGACGCTGCTGAAGCTGGGCTGGCCGGCCGAGGACCTCGCCGGATACGTGGACGGTGAGGCGCACCCGATCGACCTGGCCGAGGACGGCTGGGCGCTGCGGCCCTACCAGAAGCAGGCCGTGGAGAACTTCTGGCACGGCGGCAGCGGTGTGGTCGTGCTGCCCTGTGGCGCCGGGAAGACGCTGGTCGGGGCCGGGGCGATGGCCGAGGCGAAGTCGACCACGCTGATCCTGGTCACGAACACCGTCTCCGCCCGGCAGTGGAAGCACGAGCTGGTGAAGCGGACCTCGCTGACCGAGGAGGAGATCGGCGAGTACAGCGGTACGCGCAAGGAGATCCGGCCGGTCACCATCGCCACCTACCAGGTGCTGACCACCAGGCGGAAGGGCGTCTACCCCCATCTGGAGCTGTTCGACTCCCGTGACTGGGGGCTGATCGTCTACGACGAGGTGCACCTGCTGCCCGCCCCCGTCTTCAAGTTCACCGCCGATCTGCAGGCGCGGCGGCGGCTCGGGCTGACGGCGACACTGGTGCGTGAGGACGGCCGGGAGTCGGACGTGTTCTCCCTGATCGGGCCCAAGCGGTTCGACGCGCCGTGGAAGGAGATCGAGGCGCAGGGGTACATCGCGCCCGCCGACTGCGTCGAGGTCCGGGTCAACCTGACGGACTCGGAGCGGCTGGCGTACGCGACCGCGGAGACGGAGGAGAAGTACCGCTTCTGCGCGACCACCGCGACCAAGCGGAAGGTGACGGAGGCGATCGTGCGGCGGTTCGCCGGTCAGCAGATCCTCGTCATCGGACAGTACATCGACCAGCTCGACGAGCTGGGCGAGCACCTGGACGCCCCGGTGATCAAGGGTGAGACGTCGAACGCCCAGCGGGAGAAGCTGTTCGACGCCTTCCGGGAGGGCGAGATCAGCGTGCTGGTGGTGTCGAAGGTGGCGAACTTCTCCATCGACCTGCCGGAGGCGACGGTCGCCATCCAGGTGTCGGGGACCTTCGGGTCACGTCAGGAGGAGGCCCAGCGGCTCGGGCGCGTCCTGCGCCCGAAGGCCGACGGCCACCAGGCCCACTTCTACTCCGTCGTCGCCCGCGACACCATCGACCAGGACTTCGCCGCCCACCGCCAGCGGTTCCTCGCGGAGCAGGGGTACGCCTACCGGATCGTGGACGCCGACGAGATCCTGGCCGGGGGCTGAGCGGACGGAGGGGCCGAGGCCGGCACCGTCGGCGCCTACTTGTGGCGTATGCCGGCTTCCTCGCCGTACTCGCCGAGGACGGCGACGCTGATCGCGGCGCTCGCGAAGACCTTGACGGCACGCAGGGCGTCGCCCAGCCAGTGATGGTGGTCGCCCCGGACGGCCGTGGCGCCGGCCGGCCGGACAGGGGACGGAGGGATGGTTGCTGCGCTCATGACTCCATCGTCACTCTCGCACGACATGGTCGGCATCGGTCTTCAGAGCCAACCTCCTCACCGTCCACGTACCCCTCTGGGGGGACCGTCTCCCCTACGCCGGGCGGCTTCCGTCCCCTAGGGGACGGCTCGCGGCCGGGTGAAAACCGTTGGCTTCCACCCGCGCTCCCTCACTACAATCCCCGCTCTTGCCCGCCTCCCTCCGGGAGTGCGGCCGACCGGACGGAAACCGGTCGGCACCCCGCAGCCAGCCGCCCCTCCCGCAGGCCTTCCGGAGGCATTCCCGTGTCCACGCCCACCGACGACCCGCTCGCCCGGGAACGCTCCCACCTCGCCGACTCCCGTGCCGCGCTGCGCGCCATGCGGGAGGACGTGGAGTCGCTCGACATCAAGGACGTCACCGCGAACTGGGTCAACGCCGAGGTACTGGCCCGTCAGATCGAGGAGCGCATCAAGGCGCTGGCGGACCTCAGCGACACGCCGCTGTTCTTCGGCCGCCTCGACTACCTGCACGCTCCGGGTGCCGAACAGGCGGAGGGCGCCGAGAAATCAAAGGGGCGCGCAGCGCCTTCCTCGGAAGGGCGGCGGTGGGAGACGGGCGAGCGGTTCTACATCGGCCGGCGGCATGTGCACGACGCCGACGGCGACCCGATGGTCATCGACTGGCGGGCACCGGTGTCGCAGCCGTTCTACCGCGCGTCCAAGAAGGACCCGATGGACATCGGGCTGCGCCGCCGCTTCGGGTACACGGGCGGCGCTCTGACGGCGTACGAGGACGAGCACCTCTCCGACCCCGCCGATCGGTCGGGGGCCGCGACCACCAGCAAGCTGCTCCAGCAGGAGATCGAGCGCCCGCGCGTCGGTCCGATGCGTGACATCGTCGCCACGATCCAGCCGGAGCAGGACGAGATCGTCCGCAGCGGGCTGGGCGGCACGGTCTGTGTGCAGGGAGGTCCGGGCACCGGGAAGACGGCCGTGGGCCTGCACCGGGTCGCCTACCTCCTCTACGCCCACCGTGAGCGGCTGGCCCGCACCGGCACCCTGGTGATCGGACCGAACCGGTCCTTCCTGCACTACATCGAGCAGGTGCTGCCCGCGCTGGGTGAGCTGACCGTCCGTCAGGCGACCGTCGACGACCTCGTGGGCCACGTCGAGGTGCGCGGCACCGACGAAGCGGCGGCCGCGATCGTCAAGGGCGACGCGCGGATGGCCCAGGTGCTGCGCAGGGCCCTCTACTCGCACGTCACCATGCCCACCGAGCCCGTGGTCGTGGTGCGCGGGTCACGGCGCTGGCGGGTCCCGGCGTACGAAGTCGAGGACATCGTCCGCCAGTTGCTGGACCGGGACATCCGCTACGGGGCCGCCCGCGAGGCCCTGCCGCAGCGCATCGCGCACGCGGTGCTGGTGCAGATGGAGCGCTCCGGCGAGGCCCCGGACGACCGGGTGCAGGACGCCGTGGCCCGCAACAGTGCGGTGAAGGCGGCGGTGAAGCAGGTCTGGCCGGTCGTCGACCCGGCGAAGCTCGTCCTGCGCCTGCTGACCGACGCGGACTTCCTCGCCGAACACGCCGAGGGGATCCTCGGCGAGGACGAGCGGAAGACGATCCTCTGGGCGAAGCCGGCGCGCAGCGTGAAGTCGGCCAGGTGGTCGGCGGCGGACGCGGTGCTGATCGACGAGGCCACCGATCTGATCCAGCGCACGCACTCGCTCGGGCACGTCGTCCTCGACGAGGCGCAGGACCTCTCCCCCATGCAGTACCGGGCCGTCGGCCGCCGCTGCACGACCGGTTCCGCGACCGTGCTCGGCGACCTCGCGCAGGGCACCACGCCGTGGGCGACCCGGAGCTGGCACGAGGCGCTGGCCCACCTCGGGAAGACGGACGGGGTGGTGGAGGAGCTGACCGCCGGTTTCCGCGTGCCGACGGACGTCATCACCTACGCGTCACGGCTGCTGCCGCACATCGCGCCGGGCCTGACCCCGGTCGCCTCGGTCCGTGAGAACCCGGGCTTCTTCGAGGTACGGGCCGTCGGCGGCGACGCGGAAGTCGTCGCCGCGTGCGAGGAGTTGCTGCGCAACGAGGGCTCCACCGGCCTGATCGCCGCGGACGCCCGCGTTCCCGCGCTCGCGGAGGCGCTCGCCGAGGCCGGGATCACCTGCCTGTCCCCCGGCGAGGAGACCACCGAGGAGTCCCGCCTGACCCTGGTCCCGGCCTCGCTCGCCAAGGGCCTGGAGTACGACTACGTGGTCCTCGACGAGCCGCAGGCGGTGGTGGACGGGGAACCTGACGAGCGGACCGGCCTGCGTCGCCTGTACGTCACCCTGACCCGAGCAGTGTCCGGCCTGATCGTCACCCACGCGGCGCCGCTGCCGCCGCAGCTGGACTAGGACCCGTCGCGTCCGTACGGAAGCCGAGGTCGGTGGGGTCATCACCGGGCCGACCGGATGCAGAAACATGCACCTGCATGCCTTGGACCCTTCCGGACGCGGAGCGGCTCCAGCAGAGTCGTCCTGGTTTGGCCATCACGTCTTCCTGCCGTGCCTCGGCACTCCGCCCCGCCGGCGACTCAATGGTGGAACTCCGCGAGCGGATCAACGACGCCGTCGCCTGCCGCACCGACCGACACCGTCACCACCGACCTAGGAGGCAAGTTGGACACCATCCAGACGACCCTCAGCGCGGCCACACTCCTGAAGAGCGCACGCACCGCCGTGGAGCAGAGCTATCCCTGTGACGACTCGTTGGCCAGGGCGGCTCTGCACCTGATCGAGTGCGCCACCGATGCCGTCGTGCGCCTGCCCGACCGCGATCTGGACTCCGCGCGGGACGTCCTGGGCCTGGCACGGGCCGCCGTGGTGACGGCGACCGTCGCGGTGGGCGAGATCCACGACCGGACGAGGAGTGCGCCGGTCGCCGAGCACTGAGCTGGAAGGGCGGCGGCGAACTCGCCGGTGGTCCCTGGGCGTCCCCTCGGGCCTGTTGCAACAGGCCCTGGCCGTGCGGGGCGTCGAATTCCATACTGACAAAGCCCCGTCGCCGAGGGCGGTTTCCCAGCCGCCGGCGACGGGGCTTTCGCTGTGGCTCTGTGCGATCACTCGACCTCACACGGGAGTTGGCGATGAGCGTGTCCGGGGTCCCCATCGCGGCGTAGGCGAGGTGCCTCGTGCCCCGCACACCGAGCGTCCGCGGGGCACGAGGCGTTGTGCGGCCGGGAAGGACGTCACTCCCGGCGCAGTGCGGTCGCAGTGGCGACGGCGAAGGCTTCCGGGTTGTCCAGCATGATGTTGTGCCCGCAGTTCGGGATCGGCACCACGACCACCCCCGACTCGGTGAGCCCGTCGGCGCCCGGGAGCGGACCGTCCTCCTCGGGCAACAGGTAGGTGCGGGGGATCTTCAGCTCCCGCAGGATGTCACGCATGGTGGGGGTGGTGCCGCGGGTGAGATGGAGCGCGCTGCGGTACAGGGCCTCGCGGCCGGCCAGCCGCATGGTGGACCACCAGTGCGGGCCGGCCAGTCTGCGGATCTCCTGCCAGCCGCCTGCCAGGAACTCCTCCTCGGAGTAGGCGGCGATGCCGCTGCTGCCGCCCGAGCCGGGTCGGCGGGGAAGAGGGTCGAGGTTGGCGTCGACCAGGACCAGACGGGAGACCAGGCGGGGGTGCCGGGCCGCCAGGAGGATGGCCACCGAACCGCCCATGCTGTGGGCGATCACCTCGGCGCCGGTGACACCGGCAGAGGTCAGGGCTTCGGCAAGCGCGTCGGCGTGCGCCTCCATGGTGTAGTCGAATCCCGTCGGCCGATCGCTGATGCCGTGGCCCAGCAGGTCGATCAGCAGGGAACGGTGTCCGGCCAGCAGCGGGTTGACCGCTGTCTCCGTGAAGTAGGCGGGCGAGGTGGCGCCCAGACCGTGTATGTAGACACGGACGGGCTCCCGCCCGGGCAGTTCCACCCAGCGGATCCGGTCACCCTCGGTCGTCGCGACGGCGCTGCGCAAGGTTCTGGCTCCCCGTGGTCAGGATCGGTAGGGCGACGAGGGTAGTGGATGCCCGTCGACGTCTTCCGCCGGGCCGCTGCCCTGCGGGGGTGCGGCGGCTCACACGCCGTCCAGCGCCGCCCGCCACTGAGCCACGGCCGCCGCCGCCACGGGCTCGTCCCAGCCCCCGGGCCTCGCCGCCCCGCCGATGTGAAACCCGTCGATGCCCGCCGCACGCAGCGTCGGCACATGGTCGAGGCGGAGTCCGCCGCCCACCAGCAGGCGCTGCGCGTAACCCGGTTCGCCTCGCCGCCGGGCCTCGGCGAGCAGGGTGGGCAAGCCGTCGTCCACGCCCGAGGCCGAGCCGGCGGTGAGGTAGCAGTCCAGGCCGGGCAGGTCGGCCAGCTGCTTGCGCAGGGCCTCGCGGTCGGCGGCCCGGTCGATCGCCCGGTGGAAGGTCCAGCGGCAGCCGTCCAGTTCGGCGACGACCCGCTCCACGGCGTCGAGGTCCACCCCGCCGTCCGGGCCGAGGAAGCCGAGCACGAACTGGTCGGCGCCGGCCGCGCGCAGCTCTGCCGCGATCCGTACCAGGCCGTCCACGTCGCCCGCCGCGAAGCCGTCCGCGAGCCGCAGCATCACGCGCAGGTCGAGGTCGACGGCGGCGCGGACACCGGCGAAGGTACGGGCCGACGGGGTGAGCCCGTCCGCCGCCATGTCGGCGACCAGCTCGAGGCGGTCCGCGCCTCCGGCCTGGGCGGCGACCGCGTCCTCGGGGTCGAGGGCGATCACCTCCAGGACAGCACGCGTGATGGTACTCATCGGGCCCCTTCCGTCGGCGCACCCTGAACGGCTACAGGTCTAGTCCAATCTCAGGGTACGCGGGGAAGGCGCCGGCCCGCGAGACGGCCCCCTCGCCGCCGCCTCAGCCGAAGATGTTCAGCTCCCCCGCCTCCGCCCCCGCCAGCTCGTACGCCGCCCCGTCGAGCGGCCGTCCCGAGTACAGGCGTACGAGCGTGGCGGCGTCCCCGATGAACCGCGCCGGGGTCCGCGTCCCGTCCTCCGCTCCGAGCCGCAGCGGCTCGTCGTGGTCGTCGAGGTCGGCCTGCAGCGGTGGACGGCCCTTCTCTCGGGTGATCCGGGCCAGCAGGGTCAGCGCGTGCGGCAGCCCGTCGCCGGCGTAGGCGCCCGGCTCGCCGAAGGTCTCGCGGACGTCACCCGCGTGCACCCACTCCCCCAGAGCGATCATGTCCAGCACCCCGCCCGCCTTCGCGATCACCGGTCCGGCCTCGGTCATCCCGCGCTCCAGCTCGTCGACCACCCGCGCGTTCGTCCACCCGGCGCGCTCGGCGATGTCCCGGTCGTTGGACTCCGGCGAGAACACCCCCTTCTCGAAACGGCTCTCCACCACCCGTGTCAACGCGGCCGAGCAGTGCGCCAGCACGTCCCGCACCGTCCACCCCGGACACGCCGCGGTCGCCAGCGCGAAGTCCGCCTCCGACCGCCCCCGCAGCAGCGGTATCAGCGCGTCCCGCTCGACGGTCAGCAGGCGGCCGGGGAGTTCGGGGTCGCGTACCTCGTGAATGTCAGTCATGCGCACCAAGCTAAGCCGTGTTTTCGAGCTGGGCTTCACCGTTCGTCCTGCGCCGTCATGATCGCTGGGGCAGGCCGACGGTGGGGCGGAGGAGGCTGATCGATGGGATCCGATGGCGCGTTCGCACCGGTGCTCCGTGGAGGTATCTGCCGTCGGGCTACGGTCCGTGCCAGACGGTCTATGGGCTCTTCCGCCGTCGCTGAATATCGGTCAGCCCAAGAAGCAGATGGCCGCCGGGGGGTGTCAATCTCGCAACCCAGTGCCACCAGGCAGGACTGACCGTCGGACTGCCTGCCGGCATCGATGTCGCTCGAAGTTGTCCTCTTGAGCGAGGCGGCGACAGCTGATGATCGATTGCAGAGCAGACGGAGCGGTGTCGACCCGTCGGGCACTCTCCAGGGCAGTAGCCGACAGAAACGAAACCCCTGCCGGGTCGTTGACAGCGTAGGGCAGGTACCCCGAGCTGGGGCCAACTCGGGCGGGGGGCAGGTGGATCGGCACGTGGGGGAAGCGGCTTTGCCGGGACGCACGGCTGTTGCCGGGCGTGCCCCGCGCACTGTGGTCATCGGCTCCGGTATGGGCGGTTCCGCGGTGACTCTGCTTCTTGCGTATGCGGGTGTGCCGGTGACTTTGCTGGAGAAGAACAAGCATGTGGGTGGCTCATGCGCGGGCTACGAGAAGCAGGGTTTCCACATCGACTTCGGCACTCATCTGTTCACGCGGGGGCCTTACGGTCCGCTGGGGCAGGTGTTGGAGCGGGTGGGGCGACCTGATGCGGTGCAGTTCCGGCGGGCCCGGGATTTCGCCGAGTTGCGCTACGCCGCGCGGCCCGGCTCCGACGAGATCAGTAGCCTCCGGGTGGAACTGCGGCCCCATCGGCTGCCGGTCTTCATCGGCCGCGTCCGTCGACTGCTGCGCCTCAGCGCCGTCGAAGCCGTGCAGGCCGCTCGTTTGACGGCAAGGCTGTTGACCATCTCGGGCGATGCCGCTGATGCCTGGAACGGCCGCACAGCCGAGGAGTTTCTGCGTCGGTACTGTACGAACCCTCGCCTTGTCCCGCTGCTCGAATTCCTGCTGGGGCTGGCCTTCGTGCTTCCGCCATGGCAGATCTCGGCGGGTGAGGCGATCTACTGCATCCAGCGGATGATGCGGGACAACGGACTGAGTTACCCCCTGGGAGGTTCAAGAGCCGTACCCCTCACGTACTGCCGTCTGGCTCAGCAGATGGGCGCGCAGGTGCACACCCGGGCGCAGGTGCGGCGCATCCTCACCGAGGACGGCAGGGTGAGGGGCGTGGAACTGCGCGATGGCAGCCGGGTCGAGGCCGATGTGGTCGTTTCGACTTCCAGTGTCCGTACGACCGCGCTTCGCCTGTGCGATCCAGGGACGCTGCCGCACGCATACACCGCGCGTGCGGGCCGGATCGTCGGTTCGCAGTCGGCCGTACAGGTCAAGATCGCTCTCAAGCGCAAGGTGGTGGATGCGGGCCTTCTCATCGGCGGACTCGGTGACCACATCGACCTGGTGCACGCCGGGGAACACGCCTTCGCCAGGACTGTCCGGCAAAATGCCGAGGGACTGGTGCCGGACATGAAGTTCTTCTACTGCCCTGTGCCCACCAACTTCGATCCAGCGCTGGCCCCGCCCGGCCACCAGCTCCTCACCGCCTGCATGATGGCCCCCACCACGGACATCGAACGGCAAGTGCCCAACAGGGCCTGGGAGGAAGCGCTGCTGCGCACGATGCGACGCGTCGTCCCCGATCTTGAGGATCATGTGCTGTTCGTGGACCGGACGACGGTTCCGTGGCTGGAGCACTGGATGGGCAAGGAGTTCGGACCAGCCATCTCCACGGCGCAGACGCCGGAGCAGGTGGGAGCGTTGCGTCCTTCGGTGGTGACCCCGGTCAGAGGTCTGTACTTGGCGGGGTGCGGGGCCGGCGGGCGTGGGGTGGGGGCAGAACTGGCCGCGGACAGCGGGATGGAGTGTGCTGAGCGCGTGCTGGCCGATCTGGGCTGGTCTCTGCCGGCAGCGTGGCGCAGGCCCCGGCATGAGGTCATCCCCTTGGCGCTCGGTATCGGGCGTTCGCTGCGGCCCGCACGCTGGCCGTCAAGCCGGTGAGCTCAACGGCAACAGCTGCTCCTGGCTGCAGGTCCGGGGGCTCGCCCTCCGCCTGCGCGATCAGGGGCGGTCGGTGATGGTCGTCTCGCATCTGGCCTGGGACACCGAGGGCCTGGAGGAGCTGTGGCGCCTGGATGGTGGAGTGCCGGTGCCCACGGCGATGGGACCACCGCTGCGGGCGCGGAGAGCAGAACCAGGCTCAGCAGGCCGTGGCCGCCCAATCGGCTGAAGGTGTTCCTGGCGGACATGGACGGCGACAGGAACCGCGCCCCGCAGCTGGCGATCACCGTTTCGGCGATCAAGGCCGCGGTCAATTGTCAGGGGCCGGGCTTTCGGTGTGCTGGGGTTTTGTGCCGCCGTGCGGTGTCGAGGCTGCGGGCGCGGGCGGCCGCCTCGGGGGTGAGGTGGCGGGCCAGGACCTGAAGCGCTGTGGTGATCTCATGGAGTGTGTCCTGGGCCGGGGCAGTGCCGTCGGCGGCGGTGAGGGCGGCGGTGAGGGCGGCGTCGATGGTGGTGGCGCGGACCTCGGCGAGGCGGGCCGAGGGCTTGGCGGCGGGGTGGATGAGCCGGCGGCGGCGGTCGGCCGGATCGGGGCGGGTGTCGACCGAGCCGGCTTCTTCGAGCCGGGCGACCGCGCCTGAGACCTGGCTCTGCGGCACTCCCGTGCGTGCGGCGATCTCGCCGACGGTGGTGCCGGGGTGGGTGACGATGTCGCCGAGTGCGACGAGTACCGAGCGGATCGAGCCTTGCGCCTGCGTTGCGGGCTCGGGCATGGCCTGCTCGCCGATCTTCATGAGAGTGCGGCCCAGAAGGAAGAGTTCGACTCCGTTCACGACAACCAGAGTACATCGAAATTGATGCATCCTTATTGATGCATCTTCCTTGATGGTTTAGCCTCGTGGTGCCGACCACAAAGGGCCGGCCGCAGACCTCTTGGGGGAACCGCCATGGCCACGAACACCGCCCGCGTCCTGTCCGTGCCGGGCGCCGTCCTCCACTACCAGGTGCAAGGCAGCGGGCCGGTTCTGCTGCTCTCCCAGAGCGGTGAGGGCGACGCCGACCGCACCGTCGACCTCGTGCCGCACCTGGCCGACGCCTTCACCGTCGTCACTTACGACCGCCGGGGCCTGTCACGCAGCACGCTCGACGATCCGGCCCGGCCCGTCACCATGGGCGACCACGCCGACGACGCCGCGCGGCTGCTCGCCGAGCTCACCGACGCCCCGGCACTGATGGCCGGGTTCAGCATGGGCGGCGCGATCGGGCTGCAGGTCGTGGCCCGGCACCCGGGCGTGCTGGGAACGCTCATCGCGCACGAGCCCGTGACGCCGAACCTGCTGCCCACAGCGGACCGCGCCCAGCATGTGTCGGAACTGGCGGCCATACAGCAGATCTACGCCACCGACGGGCTGCCGGCGGCCTTCCGGGCCATCGCCCGGCACCTCGGAATCGACCCCGCCCACGAGGACACCGAGGATGGCCTCACCCCCCAGCCGATGACGCCCCGGCGCCGGGCCAACTTCGGCCACTTCATCAACACCGAGTTCACGGCCGTCATGACCGACCGGCTCGATCCCGCCGAGCCGGTACGGGCCGCAGCACGCACCGGGACGCGGATCACAGCCGCCACGGGCCGAACCACCCGGCACACCGTGCACACCTACCGCTGCGCGCTGGCACTGGCCCGACTGCTGGGCACCAAGCCCGTCGCCTTCCCGGGCGGGCACAACGGGAATACCGCCTTCCCCAGGGCCACCGCCCAGGCGCTGAAGGCCGCCCTCGCCGCATGAAGCAGGTGGGTCGGCAGTTCGGACCAGGTGCCGTCACGTTCCCTCGCCCCACACCGCGATCATGACGGCGCAGGACGAACGATGAAGCCGATCTCCAAACCAGCTAGGCGCCACGGGCACCCCCGGGCGCGGGAGAATGAAGGGCATGCCCGACCTCGAAGCCCTGCGCGCCCGTTTCGTCCGCGCCCTCGAAGGAGCCCGCGGCCCCGGTGCCGGCCCCGACCCGGCGCCGTACGCCGAGAACCTGCTGGCCCGCTGGCAGGAGCCGCAACGGCACTACCACACCCTCACGCACCTCACCGCGGTCCTCGACCACGTCGACGCGCTGGAGGAGTACGCCGCCGACCCGGACGTCGTACGCCTGGCCGCGTGGTTCCACGACGCCGTCTACCTGCCCGAGCGGTCCGAGAACGAGGAGCGGTCGGCACGGCTCGCCGAGCGGGCGCTGGCCGAGGCCGGGGTGCCGGACGGAAATACCGCCGAGGTCGCCCGGCTGGTCCGGCTGACCGTCACGCACGACCCCGCCGACGACGACCGCGACGGCCAGGTGCTGTGCGACGCCGACCTGGCGGTCCTCGCCGCGCCGCCGTCCGCGTACGCCGCCTACACCGCCGCGGTCCGCGAGGAGTACCACTTCGTGCCGAACGAGGCCTTCCGCTCCGGGCGGGCCGCGATCCTGCGCCAACTCCTCGACCTGCCAAGGCTGTTCAGGACGCCGTACGCGCGGGAGAAGTGGGAGGCGACGGCCCGCTGGAACCTGGCCGGCGAGCTCGAAATGCTGTCGACCTGAGTGGCCCCGCCCGCCTAGTGTGCGGCCCATGCGTGCCATAGGTGGGGATCAGGTGGAAGAGGCCGTCGCGGGCTGCGTGACGGCGCTGCGGCCGGCCGTGGAGCGGGACTGGCGAGGGGTGCGGGCCGGAGGGCTGGAGTGGAGTTGCCACGAGACGGCGTTCCACATCGCCGAGGATCTGATCGCGTACGGGGGCAACCTGGCGGGAGGCGCCCAGGACGCCTACGTCCCCTTCGAGATCGTCCTCGAGGACGGCACGGACAACGCGGGCCTGCTGCACGTCATCACGACGACCGGCGCCCTGCTCGCCGCCGCCGTCCGCACCGCCCCGCGCGACGCCCGCGGCTTCCACCCCTACCCCTTCCGCAGCGCCGACCGTGAGGGCTTCGCCGCGATGGGCATCGCGGAGGTGCTGCTGCACACGCATGACATCGCACAGGGCCTGGGGCTGCCGTACGAGCCCTCCGAGGAACTCGCCGAGGCCGTACTGACCTGGCTCTTCCCGCACGTCCAGCCCGGCCCGGCCGCCTGGCCGACGCTGCTGTGGGCCACCGGCCGCGGCGAACTGCCCGGCCGCGCCCCGGTCACCGAGTGGCGCTGGCGCAACAACCTGGTCATCCCCACCGAGCGCCTCACCCTGGTCGGTGTCCGCCCGGCCGCCGCCCGTGACCTCCGCCTCGGCGGCGACGGCGGCTTCGAGTGGATCGAGGGCGGACCGTTCGAGGGCACGCGGGACGCCGCCGGGATGGTGGTGAAGGCCTACGAGGCGGGCGTGCACCGGCCGGAGTTCGGGCTGTTCGTGCTGGTCCGCCGGGAGGACGGCCGCGCGGTCGGCGGCATGGGCTTCCACGGCGCACCGGACGAGGAGGGCCGCGCCGAGGTGGGGTACGACCTCGCCGAGGGCGCCCGCGGCCGGGGCTACGCCACCGAAGCGCTGCGCGCCCTGTCCGAGTGGGCGCTCGCCCGGGACGACGTGGAGCTGCTGATGGCCGCCGTCGACCAGGACAACGTGCCCTCGCAGGGCGTGGTGACCCGGTCCGGTTACACCCGGGCGACCGTGGAGGAGGAGCGGACGGCCCACGACGAGCACGACATGGACAGCGTCCTGCGGCTCTACCTCCGCCGGGCCTGAGCCCGGCTCAGCCGTCCGCGGGGCCGTGCTTGCGCCTGCGCAGTCCCGCCTTGTACAGCAGCCGCACCACCTCGCGGCTGCTGACCTCCACGGCGCCGGCGGCCACCGCGTCCGCGTACCGGTGCGACGGGATGTCGTAGTGGTCGCGTTCGAAAGCCCGCCGCGGAGCGCCCAGTTCCGCGGCGAAGGCGTGCAGTTCGTCGTACGACACGTCGCTCACCAGGTGCGACCACAGCGTTCCGTGTCCGGGCCAGGCCGGCGGGTCGATGTACACCGTCACCGGAGCCTCACGAGGAAGGCCCCCGGCCCGTCGCCGAACCCAGCGCCCCCACCGCCGCGACCCGTACGCCCGCCTTGTGGCACACCCACTGCGGGTCGGGCCCGAGCTCCGGCTCGACCTCCAGCGCGTGCGGGTCGCCGGAGCCGCACACCGGGCACAGCGGCCAGCGCCCGTACCGCTCCAGGAGCGCGTCCTGCACGTCCTGCGCGACCAGCCCGGCCACATAGCCGGCCCCCTCCGGCCACTGCTCCACCCACCACCGCCGCTGCACGACGGACTCCTCGACCAGCGAGACGACGTCCGCCTCGGCCACGTCACCGGCGATCAGATCGGCCAGCACGAGTGCGCGGGCGGCGTGCAGAACCTGCTCCAAGGGGCTGATGGGGTCCATGCACCCATTGTGCGCACTCTTGACCGGGACACCGAACCGAAAATATCTTTCAGACGTGACCCGGGATGTGAAGGAAATTTTCGGGGGAGCACTGGCCGCCAAGGTCCGCACGCTCGCCCCGTCGATGACCCGCTCCATGCAGCGCGTCGCCGAGGCCGTCGCGAGCGACCCGGCGGGCTGCGCGGCCCTCACCGTCACCGGCCTCGCCGAGCGCACCGGCACCAGCGAGGCGACCGTCGTGCGCACGGCCCGTCTGCTCGGCTACCCGGGCTACCGCGACCTGCGTCTCGCCCTGGCCGGTCTCGCCGCCCAGCAGCAGTCCGGGCGCGCGCCCGCCATCACCACCGACATAGCGGTGGACGATTCCATCGCGGACGTCGTCGCCAAGCTCGCCTACGACGAGCAGCAGACCCTCGCCGACACCGCCGCGGGCCTCGACACCGCCCAGCTGGACGCCGCCGTCGCCGCGCTCGCGGGGGCCGGGCGGACCGACGTGTACGGGATCGGTGCCTCGGGCCTGGTCGCGCAGGACCTCGCCCAGAAGCTGCTGCGCATCGGGCGGATAGCCCACGCGCACAGCGACGCGCACCTCGCCGTGACGAACGCCGTGCAGCTGCGCACGGGGGACGTGGCGATAGCGATCACGCACTCCGGGACGACGGGCGACGTGATAGAGCCGCTGCGGGTCGCCTTCGAACGCGGGGCGACGACGGTGGCGGTCACCGGGCGGCCGGACAGCGCGGTCACCCAGTACGCCGACCACGTCCTGACCACGTCGACCGCGCGGGAGAGCGAGCTGCGGCCGGCGGCCATGTCCTCCCGGACGAGTCAGCTGCTGGTGGTGGACTGCCTGTTCGTGGGAGTCGCCCAGCGGACCTACGAGACGGCGGCGCCGGCGCTGGCCGCTTCCTACGAGGCGTTGGCGCACCGGCACCGGAGCGGGTCGCGATAGACCTGGGTATGGCTGCGTCTGCTGACCGAAAACAGACCGGAAAGAGCTGCCCCGATGACCTCCCCCTCCGACTCGCGTGACCTCGACGCCCACTTGGCGACCCTGACCACCGAAGCGTTCCGGCCCGAGCTCGCCGAGATCGACCGGCTGCCCACGCTGGAGATCGCCCGGCTGATGAACGGCGAGGACAGCGCCGTACCCGCCGCGGTCGCCGAGCAGCTGCCGCGGATCGCGGCCGCGATCGACGCCGTCGCCGAGCGCATGCGGCGCGGCGGCCGGCTGGTGTACGCGGGTGCGGGCACCGCCGGACGGCTCGGGGTGCTGGACGCCTCCGAGTGCCCGCCGACCTTCGACACCGACCCCGAGCAGGTCGTCGGCCTGATCGCGGGCGGCCCGGACGCCCTGGTCACCTCCGTGGAGGGCGCGGAGGACGACAAGGAGCTGGCGCACCGCGACCTGGACGCGCTGAAGCTGACCCCCGAGGACACGGTGGTCGGGGTCTCCGCCTCCGGCCGCACCCCGTACGCGATCGGTGCCGTCGAACACGCGCGCGCCCAGGGGGCTCTGACCATCGGACTGTCCTGCAACCGGGGCAGCGCGCTCGCGGCGGCCGCGGACCACGGCATCGAGGTCGTCGTCGGCCCGGAACTGGTCACCGGGTCCACCCGGCTGAAGGCGGGCACCGCGCAGAAGCTGGTGCTGAACATGCTGTCGACGATCACGATGATCCGGCTGGGCAAGACGTACGGGAACCTGATGGTCGACGTGCGGGCCTCGAACGACAAGCTGCGGGCCCGCTCCCGCCGTATCGTCGCGCTGGCCACCGGGGCGGCGGACGGGGAGATCGAGAAGGCGCTCACCGAGACCGGCGGCGAGGTGAAGAACGCGATCCTGACCCTCCTGGCCGGTGTCGACGGCCCGACGGCCGCCCGCCTTCTGGAGGAGTCCGGCGGCCATCTGCGTGCCGCGCTGGCGGCGGCGGCCGGCTGACCGCACGCTCGGGGTGTGCAGACCTCGAACGACACCGCCGCCGCCCTGCTCCCGCTGGTCGGCGGCCCCGCGAACGTCACCTCCGTCGCCCACTGCGTGACCCGGCTGCGCCTCGGGCTGGCCGACCGGTCGCTGGTGGACGCGGAGGCGCTGCGGGCCCTGCCCGGCGTCCTCGGCGTGGTCGACGACGACACCTACCAGATCGTGCTGGGCCCGGGGGTGGTGGGAGAGGTCGCGGCACGGGTGGAGGCACTGCTGGCGACCCGCAGCACCGCGGAGGAACTGGCTTCACTGGGTGCGGAGTTGCGGGAGCGGCGGCGGCAGCGCAACGCCACCCCGGTGAAGAACGCCCTGCGCCGGATCGCGAACGTCTTCGTCCCGCTCATCCCCGCGCTGATCGGCTGCGGCGTCCTCGCGGGCCTGAACGGACTGCTGGTGAACGCCGGCCTGCTGCCGGGCCTGACCCCCGCCCTGGCCGCCGTCTCCTCCGCTTTCATGGCGCTCATCGCGGTGTTCGTCGGATACCAGACGGCGAAGGAGTTCGGGGGCACGCCGGTGCTCGGCGGGGCGGTGGCGGCCGTGGTCGTGTACCCGGGCGTGGCGAAGGTGACCGCGTTCGGGGTGCACCTGGCGCCCGGGCAGGGCGGGGTGCTCGGCGCGCTGGCGGCGGCGCTGCTGGGGGTGTACGTGGAGCGGTGGTGCCGGGGCCGGCTGCCGGGCGCCCTGGACGTGCTGCTGACCCCGACGGTGACCGTGCTGGTCGCCGGGCTGGTGACGCTGTACGGCCTGATGTACACGGCGGGCGCGGTCTCGTCGGCGATCGGCACGGCGGCCGACCGGCTGCTGACGACCACCGGCGCGTTCGCGGGGCTGGTCCTCGGCGGCCTGTTCCTGCCCCTGGTCATGCTGGGCCTGCACCAGGCGCTGATCCCCATTCACACCACGCTGATCGAACAGCAGGGCTACACGGTCCTGCTGCCCGTCCTCGCCATGGCCGGCGCCGGCCAGGTGGGCGCGGCCCTGGCGGTGTACGTCCGCCTCCGCCACGACACCTCCCTGCGTACGACGATCAGGTCGGCGCTGCCCGCGGGGCTGCTCGGGGTCGGCGAGCCCCTCATCTACGGCGTCTCCCTCCCGCTGGGCCGGCCGTTCCTGACCGCCTGTGCGGGCGGCGCGGCGGGCGGGGCCTTCGTCGGGTTCTTCGCGATGCTCGGCGACCGGGTGGGGGCGACGGCGATCGGACCGTCCGGCTGGGCCCTGTTCCCGCTGCTGGCCGGGAACAGGGGCCCGGCCCTGACGGCGGCGATCTACGCGGGGGGCCTGCTGACCGGGTACGGGGTGGGTTTCCTGGCGACGTACCTGACCCTCGGGCCCAATGCCGGAGACCTCGGCCCCGTGGGCGCCGCCCGTCCGTCCCGGGGCACCATGGAGGGCGGAAGTGACAGCGCGCCGCGGAAGGACCACGTGGAAAGACCATGAACCACGCCCAACTCACCGCCCTGGGCCGCGCCCTGCGCGTCCTCGGCGAGCACGGCGAGGCACTCACCGCCGACACACCGGACGCCAAGCTGCACGAGGTGAAGGCCGATCTGCGGCGGGCGCTGGACCTGCTGGACGAGAGCGTGACGGGGGCGGCCACGACCACCCGGTGCGCCGAGCACCCGACCGGGCCCGTCGACAAGAGCGCCCCCGACCTGTGCCTCCTGTGCGAGACCCGGCGTCGGGCGGCCCGGCGCGCTGAGTACGGCGGCGGACGCCCGCAACCGGCCGAGCCCGTCCCGTCCGCCCCGTCCCGTTACGGGGTCCGGGGCGACCGCCCCCAGCCCCAGCAGCGCTGGCTGCCGGAGCTGTGGAACGGCCGGGAGTGGCAGCTGTGCGGGACGCCGAGGCGGGACCGCCGCGAGGCGGAGCTCTACCTCGCCGCCCAGCGGCGCGGCTCGCGGCCCGCCATGGCGTACCGGCTGGTGCACGAGTTCACCGACTACGAGGTGCTGCGGGTGTGGGGCAACCCCGTGCAGGCCGACATCGAGCCGCTGGGGAACCTCTAGCCCGCGCGCGGCGCGTCGTCAGCTGAGCGACTTCAGGGAAGCGGCGTCGTACGGCTTCAGCTCGTCGAAGCGGCCGGCCAGGACCTTCGCCGCCCACTCCGGGTCCTGCAGCACGGCGCGGCCGATGGCGACCAGGTCGAACTCGTCGGACTCCAGGCGGTCGAGGAGGTCGTCGATGCCCTTGACCGCGGCGCCCTCGCCCTGGAAGGCCTTGATGAACTCGCCGTCGAGGCCGACCGAGCCGACGCTGATGGAGGGCTTGCCGGTGAGCTTCTTCGTCCAGCCCGCGAGGTTGAGGTCCGAGCCCTCGAACTCCGGGAGCCAGTAGCGGCGGGTGGAGGCGTGGAAGGCGTCGACACCGGCGGCCGCGAGCGGGGCCAGGAGGGCCTCGAGCTCCTCCGGGGTCTCGGCGAGGCGGGCGGTGAAGTCCTGCTGCTTCCACTGCGAGTAGCGGAAGATGACGGGGAACTCGGCGGAGACCTTCTCGCGGACCGCGGCGACCACCTCGGCCGCGAACTTCGTGCGGGCGACCAGGTCGCCGCCGTAGGCGTCGGTGCGCCGGTTGGTGCCGGCCCACAGGAACTGGTCGATGAGGTAGCCGTGCGCGCCGTGGATCTCCACGCCGTCGAAGCCGAGCCGCTCGGCGTCCGCGGCGGCCTGGGCGAACGCGCCGATCACCGCGTCGATGTCGGCCTGGGTCATGGCCTTGCCGGTGACCTCGGCACCGGCGGTGCGCAGCCCGGAGGGGCCGACGGCGGGGGCCTCGGGGAACGGCGGCCGGCCCTGCTCGCGCACCATGCCGACGTGCCACAGCTGCGGCACGATGGTGCCGCCTGCCGCGTGCACCGCCTCGACGACCTTCGACCAGCCCGCCAGCTGCTCCTCGCCGTGGAACCGCGGGACGCGGTCGCTGTACCCGGCGGACTCGTGCCCGACGTACGTGCCCTCGGTCACGATCAGCCCGACCCCGGCGGCCGCGCGGCGGGCGTAGTACGAGACCACGTCCTCGCCGGGGATGCCGCCCGGGGAGAACTCACGGGTCATCGGCGCCATCGCGATGCGGTTCGGGACGGTCAGGCCGTTGATCGTCGTCGGCCGGGAGAGGATCTGGGCCGCGCGGGAGGCGGCGGGCGTGACGGTCACGTGGGGAACTCCTCAGCAATTGCGGGGAAAACCGGTAGATATGTGCACGCGCATTGTTGCACCTACTTAAGGAACCCCCCGCCCCGCGTCGCACATTCCTCACCCGGCCACGTCATCCTGTGATCCAGCACACACCCGGACGTCATGCCCGCAGGCGGGCGTCCCGGTTGAGCCGCCGCACCCGCTCCCGCAGCACGTCGGCCGGCGCCGCCTCCGCCAGCTCGTCGGGCGGACAGTCCCACTCCCGCCCGCCCCCCACGGGCCGCAGCTGCACGTACCCGCCCACCCGCCCCATGACCTCACCGATCCGGCCGTCCCGCCCGTCCACGGCATACGCGGGAGTACCGCTCACGCGCCTGCACTCCGCCCGCGCAGGACGGCGGCCAGCCGGGAGGCCACGCCCAGGTTGCACCGGCCGAGGTCGACCAGCGCGTACGGGTCGCCGTGTGCGCCGGTCACGGGGTCGATCCGGAGCGACGGCAGGACGATCCCGACGTCACGCAGGGCTGTGCGGAGCCGTTCCACAGCCTCCTCGGCGGACCGGGCGGGCCGTTCGTCCGCCGTCGTTTCCCTCGCATCCATCGCGCCGATTCCTCCACTCTGAGTGTTCGCGTTCACCACACAGAGTGGCCGAGGCGGCTCTAACCTGGCCAGATACGGCGGTCCAACAACCACGTCTGTAGGACCAGGGAGTCTCCATGCCAGGACCGAAGGGCCTCGACCCGTCGTCGTCACCCCGCGCTTTGCTGGGCGCCGAGTTACGCCACGTCCGCGAGCGGAAAGGGCTGAGCCAGGAGCAGTTGGGCCAGCGGCTGTTCGTGAGCGGGTCGTTCATCGGGCAGTTGGAGGCGGGGACGCGGCGGATGCAGCCGGAGTACGCGCGGATGCTGGACGAGGCGCTGGGGACGGAGGGTTTCTTCGCCCGGAACTGCGGGGCGTCGGCCAAGTCGAAGTACGAGGAGCCCTTCGAGGAGGCAGCGGAGGCGGAGACACAGGCCGCGGCAATCAGGCAGTACGCGCCGCTCCTGATCCCCGGACTTCTTCAGACACCCACGTACGCACGGGCCGTGAACCGCGCGTACGACCCGACGGCATCGAAGGAGACCGTCGACGAGTGGGTAGAAGGCCGGATGGAGCGGACCCGCCTGCTCGACCATCCAACAAAGCCTTTGTTGTGGGTGGTGCTCGACGAGGCGGCGTTGCGCCGGGAGACCGGTGGCCGGACGGTGATGGCGGAGACCCTGCGCCACATCGCCGGCTTGGTCCGCCGGAACCGGGTCATCGCGCAGGTGCTGCCCCTCTGCGCGGGAGCACACCCTGCAATGCAGGGAGCCCTCAAGCTGATGGAGTTTGAGGACGCTCCTCCCCTGGCCTACTTCGAGGGAGTGCGCACCGGACGGCTGGAGGACGACCCGGCCACGGTCGCCCGACTGAGGTTCACGTTCGATCTCCTCGTGGCCTCCGCCCTCTCACAGGAGAAGTCCGTGACTCTCATCGAGGCGTTGGCGCAGGATTACGGCCATGAGGAGCATCCCTGAGCACGACCCGAGCATGGCCGCATGGATCAAATCCACCTATAGCCAAGGCGGCAACGACTGCCTCGAAGTAGCCGTCGGCTCCCCCACCACCATCCCCGTCCGCGACTCCAAGACCCCCCTCGGCCCGAAGCTCGTGTTCCGGGCGGAGGCATGGTCGGCGTTCGTCGAAAACCTCAAGGACACCAGGCCCTGAGCTTCGGGCGCCGAGACCCGAGCCCTCTTTGTTCGGAATGGGTGGAGGGCCTCAACCCGCCCTCCCACCCCGCGTGTTGACTTGACGCGACCGATTTGCCACGCACAGTCACAAGGGTCTAGCGTGCCCGAATAACGAACAGCCCCCGCCAGGCGCTACCAACACCTGCGGGGGCTTGACCATCAAGATCGAATACGAGGTTCGATCCGTGGCTGAAGCCAAGCTTAGTCCTGCCCCCACGTCCGCGCACGCGTCCCCGCACCCGATGGCCAATCCGGGATACGGCAAACGCTCCGCGCCGGGCCAACTCCCCCGCACCAACCACGACTTCACGCACCTCCCGCGCCGCGAGGCGGCCATCGCCGCGTACGTCGACCGGCTCCCCGACGGCGCCGACATCTCGGTGAAGACGCTGGCCAAGGAGCTGCCCTACGGCCAGTGCGCGCTGCGGACAGCCCTCAACAACCTGCATCGGGCGGGTCACTTGAGGCGGGGCCGGGAGAACATCACCGGTCCGGGCGGTTCGCGCTGGATCACCCGATCGTGGTGGTCCCGTACCGCACGCGACGACGACTGGTGGGCCGCCTTCACGCGCGGCGACGTACCGGAGAACGCCCCACCGGAACGCGCCCGCCCCACCCGCTCCCGCGCCCACATCCTGCTCGCCGCCCTCGGCCGTACGGCCCCCGCCCTGTCCCTCTCCGAGGCCGACTGCGCGCGGCTCGCTCCGCTGGTGGCGGAGTGGTTCGCACGCGGGGCGACGGACGAGGCCGTGGTCACCGCCCTGACCGCCGGCCTGCCCACCCCGGTGCACCACCCGGCGGCCCTGCTCCACCGCCGCCTGACCGCCAAACTCCCACCGGCGCCCGCCCCGCGCCCGCCGCTCCGGATCCTGGAATGCGCGGAATGCCGCATTCCCGGCCCCCCGGAGGCCCTGCCGGGCGGCCTCTGCGGCGCATGCCGCGGAGAACGCTCCCCCGCCCGCCCCCACACGCCCCTGTCCGCTTCCGCGGTCCAGGTCCGCGCGGATGAGATCCGCGCTGCGATGTCCCTACGACGAGGAGAGAAGGCACCCGTATGACCGCGCCTACGGTCCGACGACATCACCCCGGGGCACGATGGAGGGGAGGAGGCGATGTCATGACCCCTGGTACCGCCCAGCGCCCGCAGATGTCCGCCGAGGACTTCGAGGAACTCGCCCGCAAGGCCCCACGGAACGTGCAGCTCGAGTTCATCAACGGGCGGCTGTACGTGAAGGGCGACCGCATCTCGGTCGAGGACTTCGAGGAACTGGCCCGCAGGGCTCCCGAAGGCGTCAATCTCGAGCTCATTGACGGAAGGCTAGAGGTCAAGCCGATGCCGGACCAGCGTCACAGGGGCATCGTCATGTGGCTCCTCCGGCTGTTCATGCAGCTGCGGCCTGAATTGGCGCTGTACCCGGAGCAGGGTCTCAGAGTCGGTGCCTATCGCAAGGGGCATGCCTGTGCGGACGGCGCGCTGGCACCGTTCAACCACTTCATCGCTCAGGAAGGCGACTGGGCGGACCCCGACGGCGTCCTCATGGTCGTGGAAGTCACCTCTCGTGACCGTGACACCGACCGCCGCGACCGCATCGACAAGGTCCGTGGCTACGCCGAAGCCGGTATCCCTGTATACCTGCTGATCGACCGGGACAACGACACGATCGTCGTACACAGCCGGCCCAAGGACGGTCGCTACCAACAGTCCCCGTCGTACCCCTGGGGCGCCACCGTCGAGTTGCCGCCGCCGGTCGGCATCACGCTGGAAACCGAGGATCTCAAGGACTACGCCGACTGAGCCCCACACATGCCCGAGGGCGGCACCCCCAGCCAGAAGCTGGGAGTGCCGCCCTCGGAAAGGACAGGTGACCCGGGAGGATCAGAAGTCCATGTCACCGCCCGGCATGCCGCCACCGGCAGGCGCGGCGGCCTTCTCCGGCTTGTCGGCGATGACGGCCTCGGTGGTGAGGAACAGCGCGGCGATGGAGGCGGCGTTCTGCAGCGCGGAACGGGTCACCTTCGCCGGGTCGATGATGCCCTCGGCGATCATGTCGACGTACTCGCCGGTCGCGGCGTTCAGGCCGTGGCCGACCGTCAGGTTGCGCACCTTCTCGACGACGACGCCACCCTCGAGACCACCGTTGACGGCGATCTGCTTGAGCGGGGCCTCCAGGGCGAGCTTCACGGCGTTGGCGCCGGTCGCCTCGTCACCCTCGAGCTCCAGCTTCTCGAAGACCTGGGAGGCCTGCAGCAGGGCCACGCCACCACCGGCGACGATGCCCTCCTCGACGGCCGCCTTGGCGTTGCGGACGGCGTCCTCGATGCGGTGCTTGCGCTCCTTGAGCTCGACCTCGGTGGCGGCACCGGCCTTGATGACGGCCACGCCGCCCGCGAGCTTGGCCAGGCGCTCCTGGAGCTTCTCGCGGTCGTAGTCGGAGTCGCTGTTCTCGATCTCGGCGCGGATCTGGTTCACGCGGCCGTTGACCTGGTCGGAGGAGCCGGCACCGTCGACGATGGTGGTCTCGTCCTTGGTGATGACCACCTTGCGGGCCTTGCCCAGCAGGTCGAGGGTGGCGTTCTCCAGCTTGAGACCGACCTCCTCGGAGATGACCTCGCCGCCCGTGAGGATGGCGATGTCGCCGAGCATGGCCTTGCGGCGGTCGCCGAAGCCCGGGGCCTTGACGGCGACGGACTTGAAGGTGCCGCGGATCTTGTTGACGACCAGGGTCGACAGGGCCTCGCCCTCGACGTCCTCGGCGATGATCAGCAGCGGCTTGCCCGACTGCATGACCTTCTCCAGGAGCGGGAGCAGGTCCTTGACCGCGGAGATCTTGGAGTTGGCGATCAGGATGTACGGGTCGTCGAGGACGGCCTCCATACGCTCCATGTCGGTGGCGAAGTACGCCGAGATGTAGCCCTTGTCGAAGCGCATACCCTCGGTGAGCTCCAGCTCCAGACCGAAGGTCTGGGACTCCTCGACGGTGATGACGCCTTCCTTGCCGACCTTGTCCATGGCCTCGGCGATGAGCTCGCCGATCTGGGTGTCGGCGGCGGAGATGGAGGCCGTGGAGGCGATCTGCTCCTTGGTCTCGACGTCCTTCGCCTGCTCCAGCAGGGCGGCGGAGACGGCCTCGACGGCCTTCTCGATACCGCGCTTCAGGGCCATCGGGTTGGCACCGGCGGCCACGTTGCGCAGGCCCTCGCGGACCAGCGCCTGGGCCAGGACGGTCGCCGTGGTCGTACCGTCACCGGCGACGTCGTCCGTCTTCTTGGCGACTTCCTTGACCAGCTCGGCGCCGATCTTCTCGTACGGGTCCTCGAGCTCGATCTCCTTGGCGATGGAGACGCCGTCGTTGGTGATCGTGGGCGCGCCCCACTTCTTCTCGAGGACGACGTTGCGGCCCTTGGGGCCGAGCGTCACCTTCACGGCGTCCGCGAGCTGGTTCATGCCGCGCTCGAGGCCGCGCCGCGCCTCCTCGTCGAACGCGATGATCTTGGCCATGTGAAGTGGTCCCTCCAGGACTGGGGGTGATTCCTTCGGACCGCGCCCGCGCCCGCGACGGACGGCTCGCGGACCCCGTGGTTCCTTGCCCCACGTGGTCTGCGGGCCTCACCGACCCGGTCCTTCGCTGTCACTCTCACCTTCAGAGTGCTAACGCCAATGATTAGCACTCGCCCATGCCGAGTGCAAGCGGCTCGAGCGGATACCCAGGTGAACAGCGGGCTCCACGGGCGTCCGGACAGGCCGAAGGGCCCGTACCCCGGGGGGTACGGGCCCTTCGAAGATGCACAGAAGAACGTCGTCGCAGTCGGCGCGTGCTTCAGCTGGTCGCGAGCCGGACCATGTCCGCCTGCGGCCCCTTCTGTCCCTGCGAGATCTCGAAATCGACCCGCTGACCCTCTTCCAGGGTGCGGTAACCGTCCATCTGGATCGCACTGTAGTGGACGAAAACATCCGCACCACCGTCGACCGCGATGAAGCCGTACCCCTTCTCCGCGTTGAACCACTTGACGGTGCCCTGAGCCATGCCTAACTCCCCTATTACTGGCCCTTGCACAGATCCACACTTCGCGGATCCGGGTCAGACCTCACCCCCCATGGACTGGGGGCGTGCGCCGGAACGCGTCGACCGCGGCTGAATGTATCTGTCCAACTGCCGTCTGCAACAGGTCAATCGGACGAGAAATCTGGACGTCGCCGGTCGGGAATCTGCCAAAAATTCGGCTGAATTCAGGGCAATTCGGACCCGGCAAAGGGCACATAAGGCGCAAAAGACTCGCACACTTTGGCTACTTCTTGTCGGGTGTGCGGCACGAATCCAGGGCCCCCGACCCGCGTTCCGGGAGCGCGTTCCCCAACTGTACCGCGCTCAACCGCACTGAATTGCCCCCTCCGTTTCTCGTACGGCGGGGGCAATTCGATGAACCCTCGGTAATCGCTGTTACCGAAGGTAATGTTCGGTCATTCGGTCAGCCGCCGGCGACGGCCGGAATGATGGAGACGCCCGCGCCGTCCGGAGTCGCGGTCTCCAGCCCCTGCTCGAAGCGCACGTCGTCGTCGTTGACGTACACGTTGACGAAGCGGCGCAGCTTGCCCTGGTCGTCCAGGACCCGGGCGGCGATCCCGGTGTGGTTCTTCTCCAGGTCGGAGATGACCTCGCCGAGGGTCGCGCCCTCGGCCTGGACCTCCGCCCGGCCGCCCGTGTAGGTGCGCAGGATGGTGGGGATGCGAACGGTGACGCTCATACGGGTGTGACCTCCGGTCGGGTAAGCAGGGCCAGCGCGTACTACGCGAGGCCGGCCTCTCGGAACGAGTCCAGGTTGGGACGGATCGTGGCGGTCAGGCCGGTGCCCGCCACCGCGTCCAGCGTCTTCAGCCCGTCGCCCGTGTTGAGGACGACGGTCGTCTTGGCCGGGTCGAGGACGCCGCTCTCGACCAGCTTGCGCGTGACACCCACCGTCACGCCGCCCGCCGTCTCCGCGAAGATCCCCTCCGTGCGGGCCAGCAGCTTGATGGCGTCCACCACCTGCTCGTCCGTCACGTCCTCCACCGCCCCGCCGGTGCGGCGCGCGATGTCCAGGACGTACGGCCCGTCCGCCGGGTTGCCGATGGCGAGGGACTTGGCGATGGTGTTCGGCTTCTGCGGGCGCACCACGTCGTGGCCCGCCTTGAACGCGGTCGACACCGGCGAGCAGCCCTCGGCCTGGGCGCCGAAGATCTTGTACGGCCGGTCCTCGACGAGACCGAGCTTCACCAGCTCCTGCAGCCCCTTGTCGATCTTGGTGAGCTGGGAGCCGGAGGCGATCGGGACCACGATCTGGTCCGGGAGCCGCCAGCCGAGCTGCTCGCAGATCTCGTACGCCAGGGTCTTGGACCCCTCGGCGTAGTAGGGCCGCAGATTGACGTTGACGAAGCCCCAGCCCTCGCCGGCCGGGTCGCCGATCAGCTCGGAGCAGAAGCGGTTCACGTCGTCGTAGTTGCCCTCGATGCCGACGAGCTCACCGCCGTAGACCGCGGCCATGACGACCTTGCCCTGCTCCAGGTCGTGCGGGATGAACACGCAGGAGCGGAAGCCGGCCCGGGCCGCCGCGGCACCCACCGCGCCGGCCAGGTTGCCGGTGGAGGAGCAGGACAGGGTGGTGAAACCGAAGGCGCGCGCCGCCTCCAGCGCCTGCGCGACCACGCGGTCCTTGAAGGAGTGCGTCGGGTTGCCCGAGTCGTCCTTCACATACAGCTTCGACGCCTCGATGCCGAGCTCACGGGCGAGGTTGTCGGCCTGCACGAGCTTGGTCCAGCCGGGGTTGATGTTCGGCTTGGTCGCCACGTCCGCCGGGACGGGCAGCAGGGGTGCGTAGCGCCAGATGTTCGCGGGTCCCGCCTCGATCCGCTTGCGGAGCTCCTCGGTGTCGTAGGCCGAGAAGTCGTACGCGATCTCGAGCGGGCCGAAACACTCCTCGCAGGCGAAGACCGGTCCGAGCGGCACCCGGTGGCCGCACTCGCGGCAGCTCAGAGCGGCGGCGGGGCCGAGGTCTACGGTGGAGTCGGTGGTGCTTTCAGCAGTCTGCACAGCCATGTGAGGCGAGGCCCTTTCTCCTCATCTTCCTCACGACGCATCTCGCCGTGAGACGGATTTGGCACCTTCCCTAGCCGGGAGCCTCGCGGAACGATCAGGACTGATTCAACTGATCCAACTGATCTACGAGAACCGACTGGAGGGTTGCCGGGGCTTCATCGGGCCGTGTCCCTCTGCCCCTCTGGATGAGCGGTATGCGGTTGTGAACGGCGGTGACCCCGGACATGCGATGGTCATCGGCGTTGTTCAAGACTGTAACCGAAGGCCGGGACAGTTGAGATAGTCGTCCGAAGCGCGAGACAACAGTGAGGAGCCGCACACCGTGCTGGAAGAAGTCGAGCGCTGGCTGAGCACCCGCTCCTGGTCCGTGACCGATCGCCCGCTCCACCAGATCCTGGCCGCCAAGCAGCGCACGGGCCAGTCGGTCAGTGTCGTGCTGCCGGCACTCAACGAGGAGGAGACGGTCGGCGACATCGTCGCGATCGTCCGCCACGACCTCATGCAGCAGGTCCCGCTCGTCGACGAGATCGTGGTCGTCGACTCGGGGTCCACCGACCGCACCTCCGAGGTGGCCGCCGCGGCGGGCGCCCGGGTCGTCCACCGCGACGACGTCCTGCCGCGGATACCGGCCGTGCCCGGCAAGGGCGAGGTGCTGTGGCGTTCGCTCCTCGTCACCCACGGGGACATCGTCTGCTTCATCGACGCCGACCTGAAGGACTTCTCCTCCGACTTCGTCTCGGGGATCGTCGGCCCGCTGCTGACCGACCCGGAAGTGGACCTGGTGAAGGGCATGTACGACCGTCCGCTCGCGGGCGCGTCGGGCCAGGGCGGCCGGGTCACCGAGCTGATGGCCCGCCCGCTGCTCAACATGCACTGGCCGCAGCTGGCCGGATTCGTGCAGCCGCTCGGCGGTGAGTACGCGGCCCGCCGCTCGCTCCTGGAGCAGCTGCCCTTCCCCGTCGGATACGGGGTGGAGCTGGGCATGCTGGTCGACGCGCTGCACCTGGTGGGCCTGAACGCCCTGGCCCAGGTGGACGTGGGGGTGCGCAAGCACCGCCACCAGGACGGGCAGGCACTCGGCCGGATGGCCGCCGCCATCTACCGCACCGCCCAGCTGCGCCTGGCCCGCGGCCACCTCGTACGGCCCTCGCTCACCCAGTTCGAGCGGGGCGAGGAGGGCTTCGAGCCGCGCACCTACTCCGTGGACACGGAGGAACGGCCGCCGATGGCGGAGATCGCGGAGTACGCCGCGCGCCGCGTGGCCTGACCCCGGCCGTACCCCGGCCGTACCCCGGCCGGATCCCGTCGACATCCCGCCGACATCCCGCCGGTGTCACTCCGCCAGCGAGGGAACCGTACGTTTGAGCGTTTCCGGGCCGGGCTAGGTTGAGACTCATGGCTTCCACGCACGGTGCTGAGGTGCTGGTCGCGTCCAATCGCGGCCCGGTTTCGTACGAAGTCCGCGAGGACGGTTCGCTGCACGCCAAGCGGGGTGGCGGCGGACTGGTGTCCGGGCTGTCGGCCATCGGGCCGGACGCGAACGCGCTCTGGGTGTGCGCCGCGCTGAGCGACGCCGACCGGGAGGCGGTGCGCCGCTCCCACGGCGGCCGGCGGCTGTCCGAGGACGCGACCGGCGGACAGCAGGTCCGGATGATCGACATCGACGCGGCCGTGTTCTCCGACGCGTACAACGGCATCGCCAACTCGGTGCTGTGGTTCGTCCACCACATGCTGTACCAGACCCCGCTGGAACCCGTCCTCGACGCGGAGTTCCGGCGACAGTGGGCGTCCTACGAGGCCTACAACCGGGCGTTCGCCGAAGCGCTCGCCGAGGAGGCGGCGCAGGGAGCGGTGGTGGTCGTCCAGGACTACCACCTGGCCCTGGCTCCCCGGATGCTCCGGGAACTCCGCCCCGACCTGCGCATCGGCCACTTCTCGCACACCCCGTGGGCGCCGCCGGACTACTTCCGGCTGCTCCCCGACGACATCGCGGCCGAGCTGCTCGGCGGAATCCTGGGCGCGGACCGGGCGGGCTTCCTCACCCAGCGCTGGGCGGACGCGTTCACCGCCTGCTGCGAGACGGTCCTCGGCCCCGGCTCCGTCTCCGGCACCCGGATCGGGGTGCACGGCCTGGGCGCGGACGCGGACTTCCTGCGGCAGCGCGCGCACCGGCCGGACGTGGACGAGCGGATGACGGCGCTGCGGGCGGAGATCGGTACGGCGCCCGACGGCAGGGCACGCAGGACGATCGTCCGGGTCGACCGCACGGAGCTGTCGAAGAACATCGTGCGCGGGCTGCTCGCCTACCGGCAGCTTCTCGACGACCGCCCGGAATGGCGCGAGCGGGTGGTGCACGTGGCGTTCGCCTACCCCTCGCGGCAGGACCTCGCGGTGTACCGCGACTACACCGCCGAGGTGCAACGGGTCGCGGAGGAGATCAACTCCGCGTACGGCACGCCGGACTGGACCCCGGTCGTCCTCCACGTCAAGGACGACTTCGCCCGCTCCCTGGCCGCGTACCGGCTGGCCGACGTCGCCCTGGTCAACCCCATCCGGGACGGCATGAACCTGGTCGCCAAGGAGGTCCCGGTCGTCTCCGACGAGGGCTGCGCGCTGGTGCTGTCCCGGGAGGCCGGAGCCTACGAGGAGCTGGGCGAGGACGCGGTGACGGTGAACCCGTACGACATCACGGGCACGGCGCACGCCCTCCACCAGGCGCTCACCATGTCCGAGGGCGAGCGCGCGGAGCGCACCAAGCGCCTCACGGCGGCGGCCACGGCGTTGCCCCCGGCCCAGTGGTTCCTGGACCAGCTGCACGCGCTGGAAAACTGACGCGGGGGGGCGGACGCCGGTGTCCGCCCCCCGTTCGCCCGCTCACCCGCTCACCCGCTCACCCGCTCACCCGCTCACCCGCTCAGCCAAGCGCCGCCGCGAGCCCCCGCAACAGCGACACGACGCCCTCGGGGCCGTCCACCACCAGGTCCGCGCGTTCCGCGAGTTCCGTCACCTCCGTGCTGCCGCTGCAGACCAGGAGGCCGGGTACGCCGTCGGAGCGGAGTTTTTCGACGGCGGCGAAGGCGGGGAGGTCACCGAGGTCGTCGCCCGCGTAGAGGACGGCCTCGGCGCCGGTCTCGCGGACGTACTCCAGCAGGGCGACGCCCTTGTCCATGCCGGGCGGGCGGAGTTCGAGGACCATGCGGCCCGGCTCGACGATCAGGCCGTTGCGGGCGGCGAGGTCGGTGAGGGGTTCGCGCAGGGCCTCGAAGGCGGCCTGCGGGTCCTCGGCGCGGCGGGTGTGCACGGCCACGGCCCGGCCCTTCTCCTCGATCCAGGTGCCGTGCCAGGCGCCGATGCGGTCGAGGAAGCCGGGCAGTTCGGCGCGGACGGCGGTGACGCCGGGGTGCGGGGCGGGGGCGTTGACGGTGCCGCTGACGGCGTCCCAGCGTTCGGCGCCGTAGTGGCCGAGGACGACGAGGTGCTCCAGCCCGGGAACGCCCGCGAAGCCGCCGTAGCGCACCGCGACCCCGGCCGGCCGGCCGGTGACCACGGCGACGGAGGCCACCTTGGGAGCGAGGGCGGCAAGCGCCGGGACCGCCCGCGGGTGGGCGCGGGCCTGGTCGGGGTCCGCGACGATCGGCGCCAGCGTCCCGTCGAAGTCGAGCCCGACCACCGCGGAGCGGGGCCGGGCGAGCAGCGCGTTCATCCCGTCCCGCCCGGCCTGGGTGACGGGGGTCGGCAGCGGGTCCATGGGGTTGTCCGGGTCCGTGGAGTCCGTCGTGTGGATGCCCATGGATCGACCCTATCCACGCAACCACGAATGCACTCCTGGGAGCTTCACCGCTCCCCGCCGGGGGTGCGTTTCCGCGGGCGGAGCCCCGCCAGGGGTGCAGGGGACGGAGTCCCCGCCGGGGTCTGGGGCGGAGCCCCAGGGCGGGGGACTCTCCAGCCGACCGTCACGGGCGGGTGGGTGGGAAACGCCGGGGTCCAGGGGCGCAGCCCCAGGCGGGGTCTGGGGCGGAGCCCCAGGGCGGGGGACTCTCCAGCCGACGGCCACGGGCGGGTGGGTGGGAAACGCCGGGGTCCAGGGGCGCAGCCCCAGGGCGGGGCGCTCCACCCGACGGCACCCGAACCCCGGCCAAGCCCCGCGCAGCGGCTACCGCTGGCCCCGCCGCACCTCCCGCACCCGGCGCAGACGGTTGACCGTGACCGGATCGTGGGCCAGGGCCCGCTCGTCGTCGAGGAGCGCGTTGAGCAGCTGGTAGTAGCGGACCGGCGCCAGCCCGAGTTCCTCGCGTATCGCACGCTCCTTCGCGCCGGGGCCGCTGAAGCCCCGGCGTTCCAGCGCGAGGATGCCCTGCTCGCGTCGGCCCAGCTCGTCCCGTTCCATGCCCGGAACGGTAACGCGGGGCACCGACAGGGCGCTCAGCTCCCGGTGCTGTTGTCCGCGGCGTTCGCCGTCGCCTCGAGGCGGCTGAGGACGCCGAGGGGGCTGCCGTCGGGGGCGACCGCCTGGCCGATGGTCTTCTTCAGGCCCGCGCTGACCGACGCCCAGGACGTCTTGCCGACGGGGTACAGCTCGGAGGTGGGGAGTTCCTGCAGGAAGGACCGCAGTGGCTTGTCCCGGCCGGAGTCGGTCATGACGTCGGACGCGGAGGTCGTGACCGGCAGCAGCCCGTAGCGGCGGGAGAAGTCGAGGACGTTCTTCTCGTTGTAGACGAAGTCGAGGAAGTCGCCGACCTGTTCGGCGTGGCCGTTCTGCTTGAACGCCATCATCCAGTCCGCGACGCCCATGGACGCCCTGGACGGCGCCGTCCGCCCGGGCATCGGCACCGTGCCGAACTTCACGCCCTTCTTCTCGGCCTGCTGGATCAGCGTCGGGTGCCCGTTGAGCATGCCCACCTGTCCGTCGGTGAAGGCGGCGAACGCCTGGGCCCGGTTGAGCTTGCCCGGGGCGACGGGGCCGGTGAGCCCCTTGCCGACGAGGTCGTCCTTGAGCCAGGTGAGGGTGTTGACGTTCTGCGTGGAGGCCAGGTCGTAGCCGCCGATGTCGTCGGTGTAGCCGCCGCCCCCGCTGAGCAGCCACTGCATGGTCTCGGCCTGCGCCTCCTCCGGGCCGAGCGGCAGCGCGTAGGGGTACTTCACGCCCATGGCCTTCAGCTTCTCGGCGTCGGCGGCGAGCTCGCTCCAGGTGGTGGGCGGGGTGAGGGAGGCCTTGGCGAAGAGGGTCTTGTTGTAGAAGAGCACCCGGGTGGAGGCCGCGAAGGGCATGCCGTACTGGGTGTGGTTCCACTGACCGGCCTCGGCGAGCTGGGAGACGAAGTCGGCCTGCACGGGTATGGACAGCAGGTCGGAGACGTCGTACAGCTTGCCCGCGGCGGCGTAGTCGGCGTAGGCGCCGATCTGCGCCATGTCGGGCGCCTTGCCGGCGGCGACCATGTCCTTCACCTTGCGGTCGACGTCGTTCCAGGAGTAGACGGTGACGTCGATCTTCACGCCGGAGTGCTTGGCCTCGTACTCCTTGGCCAGCTCGTCCCAGTACTTCTTCGAGCTGCTGGCCGCCGAGTCGCCGTAGTCGGCCGCGACCAGTCTCAGGGTCACGTCGGACGATCCGGTGCTCCCGCAGCCCCCGAGGACCGCGGTCATGCCCAGCGCGGCGACCGCCGCGATCGTTCCTGCCGTACGACGCCCCACAGTTCCTGCACCAAACCCTACTGACTCGTCATCTGATATGTGAACACCACAAGGTCTACACCATATAGTGGACTAGACCTCTTGTGGGTTCGCGGGCCACACTGTTCCCGTGAGACATGTCATCGCCATCGATGTGGGCGGCACCGGGATGAAGGCCGCCCTGATCGGGCCGAACGGCGAACTGCTGCACCAGGACCGCCGGGCCACGGGCCGCGAGCGCGGGCCCGACGCGGTGGTCGAGGGCATCCTCGGCTTCGCGGCCTCCCTCTACGCCCACGGCGCGGAGCACCTCGGCGAACCCGCCGCCGCGGCCGGACTCGCCGTACCCGGCATCGTGGACGAGGACCGTGGGACCGCCGTCTACGCGGCCAACCTCGGCTGGCGCGACGTCCCCCTGCGCGCCCTGCTCACCGAGCGGCTCGGCATCCCCGTGGCCCTCGGGCACGACGTGCGCACCGGCGGGCTCGCCGAGGGCCGCACCGGTGCGGGCAAGGGCGCCGACCGGTTCCTGTTCGTGGCGCTGGGCACCGGGATCGCCGGCGCCATCGGCCTCGACGGACGGGTGGAGGCGGGCGCGCACGGCTTCGCGGGCGAGATCGGCCACATCGTCGTACGCCCCGGTGGCATCGCCTGCCCGTGCGGGCAGCGCGGCTGCCTGGAGCGGTACGCGTCCGCGGCGGCGGTCGGCGAAGCGTGGGCGACCGCCTCCGGCAGCCCGGACGCGGACGCCGCCGACTGTGCGAAGGCGGTCGTGTCCGGTGACCCGAACGCCGTCCGGGTCTGGCAGGAGGCCGTGGACGCGCTCGCCGACGGCCTGGTCACCGCCCTCACCCTGCTGGATCCGCGCACGCTGATCATCGGCGGCGGGCTCGCCGAGGCGGGGGAAACCCTGTTCACACCGCTCAGGGCGGCCGTCCGGCGGCGCGTCACCTTCCAGAAACTGCCGTCCGTGGTCCCCGCCGCCCTCGGGGACGCCGCCGGATGCCTGGGCGCGGGACTGCTCGCCCGGGATCTCCTCGAAACCACCGACCCCTCGGAGGTAACCGCCTGATGCCCCCCACCAAGGTTCTCGCCGGCGCCTCCGTGGTGCTGCCCACCGGGACCGTGCCCGCCGGGCGTGTGATCGTCGAGGGCACGCGGATCGCGGCCACCGCCCCTCCGGACGCGGAACTCATCGACGTCAGCGGCCACTGGCTGGTCCCCGGATTCGTCGACCTGCACAACCACGGCGGCGGCGGAGCCTCCTTCTCCGGCCCGGTGGACGACGTACTGAAAGCCGTCGCCGCCCACCACCGGCACGGCACGACCACGCTGGTCGCCTCCACCGTCACCGACGACACGGACGTCCTGGTCCGGCAGGCGGGCCTGCTGAGCGAGCTGGCCGAACAGGGCGACATCGCCGGCATCCACTTCGAGGGCCCGTTCATCTCGCCGTGCCGCAAGGGCGCGCACTCCGTGGAACTGCTGCGCGACCCGGACCCGGCAGAGGTCCGCAAGCTCCTCGACGCGGCACGCGGGCAGGCGAGGATGGTCACCCTCGCCACCGAACTGCCCGGCGGCATCGACTCGGTGCGGCTGCTGGCCGAGCAGGGCGTGATCGCGGCGGTCGGGCACACGGACGCGACGTACGAGCAGACGGTGGAGGCGATCGACGCGGGCGCCACCGTCGCCACCCACCTGTTCAACGCCATGCCCGTGCTCGGGCACCGCTCCCCCGGCCCGGTCGCCGCCCTGCTGGAGGACGAGCGGGTCACGGTCGAGCTGATCAACGACGGCACG
>NZ_JBSFIK010000008.1:231945-237597 GCF_053597535.1 Streptomyces sp. NPDC001348
CTCCATCGCGGGCTCGACGCTCACCCTGGACCGCGCCTTCAGACGGGCGGTGACCGTCGACCGGCTGCCGGTGGAGGACGTGGTCGCCGCCCTGTCCGCCAACCCGGCCCGGCTGCTGGGCATGGACGACCGCATCGGCTCGTTGGAGCCCGGCAAGGACGCCGACCTGGTGCTCCTCGACGCGGACTTCGGCCTCAAGGGCGTGATGCGCCGGGGCGATTGGGTGGTCGATCCCCAACTGGGCTGATCCGTCCCCGAGTCGTGCGGCGGTGGCCGGTTCCGTGGACTGGGCCGGTCGCCGTCTCTTTGGCATGATCTGGCTTCCGGGAACGAAGAAGCCGCACGTCACGCCCGAGGGGAGGCCGGCCCGAGTGATCCTCACGGTCACACTGAACACCGCCCTCGACATCACCTATCGCGTACGGTCCCTGCGGCCGCACGCCTCCCACCGCGTCCAGGAGGTCGCCGAACGGCCGGGCGGCAAGGGGGTCAACGTGGCCCGGGTGCTCGCGGCCCTCGGGCACGAGGTGACGGTCACCGGGTTCGCGGGCGGCGCCACGGGGCGCGTGGTCCGGGACCGGCTGGCGGACACCGCGGGCGTGCTGGACGCGCTGGTCCCGGTCGACGGGGCGACCCGGCGCACCATCGCCGTCGTCGACGAACTGACCGGCGACACCACCCAGCTCAACGAGCCGGGCCCGCAGATCACCCACGCCGAGTGGGCCGACTTCCAGGACGCGTACGGGCGACTGCTGCGCTCGGCGTCGGCGGTCGCCCTCTGCGGCAGCCTGCCGCTGGGCGTACCCGTCGGCGCGTACGCCGGACTGATACGCACCGCCCGGGCCGCGGGCGTCCCCGTCCTCCTCGACACCAGCGGCGAACCACTGCGCCGCGGGGTGGCGGCCCGCCCGGACGTCGTCAAACCGAACGCCGAGGAACTGGCCGAGCTGACCGGCTCCCACGACCCACTGCGAGCCACCCAGGACGCCCGCCGCCGCGGCGCCCACGCGGTCGTCGCCTCCCTGGGCGCGGAGGGTCTGCTGGCCGTCACCCCCGAGGGCCGCTGGCGCGCCGCCCCACCCGCCCGCCTCCACGGCAACCCGACCGGCGCCGGCGACTCGACGGCCGCGGGCCTGCTGTCGGGCCTGGTGGAGGGCCTGCCCTGGCCGGACCGGCTGATCCGCGCGGTCGCCTTGTCGGCGGCGACGGTACGGGCACCGGCGGCGGGCGAGTTCGACCGGGGGACCTACGAGGAGCTGGCGGGGCGGGTGACGGTGACCGGGGAGGTCAGCGCGGCCTGACTACGACTTCTTCCACCCCGGCTCCAGCCAGAACTGGTCGAAGTTGGCATCGCACTGGTTGCTCTGCTCGCAGGAGAGCTTGATGGTGTTGGGGCCCTTGTTGAGGATGATGTTCCCGTAGGTGTTGGTCCAGCCCTTTTCGTAGTCGCCCTCCGGGGCGTGGGCGAAGTTCGCCAGGTTGAACGGGCGGGTCTGGGGGGTGCCGTTCACCGTGAGTGTGGCGTTGGCGTCCTTGCCGGGCACGCCGTAGGTGACGTGCAGCGTGTACTTGCCTGCCTTGGGGATGTCGGTCAGGTTCCAGGTGAGGGAGGCACCCACCTGGTTGAAGCCCGTGACGTAGGTGCCGCCGTCGGCCTTCGCGCCCTTGACGTCCGACGCCGTGCCCGCTCCTCCGCCCGGCGTCAGCGCCTTCGCGTCGGCCTTCGGCAGCTCCCCGCTCGCCGTCGCACTGCTGGACGGGGTCGGCGAGGCCTTCTGCGACTGGGCCGGGGCTCCGGAGGCCTGGTTGTCGGTCTTCTTGTCGTCGTCGCCGTTCATCATGGCCACGCCGATGCCGATGACGACCGCGGCGACCACCGCGATCGCGCCGATCAGCAGGCCCTTGGTGTTCGGGCCGCGACGGCCGCCGCCGGAGCCGCCGCCGGGCATCGGCTGCTGGGTGGTCGGCGCGCCGCCCGGGAAGGTCTCCGGCGCCTGGTAGGCGGCGTTCGGCTGCCCGTGGGCGGCACCCTGCTGCTGAACGGTCTGGCCGTACTGGGCCTGCTGGCCGCCGTACGTGCGCTGACCGACCGCACGCACCCTGTTGACCGAGTTCGGGTAGCCGTAGCCGCTGGACGGTGGCTGGGCGCCCCTGGCCTGACCGTCGGCGTACAGATAGCCGAACGGGTCGTCGTCCTCGGGCGTGCTCGGGCCGTTTTCGCCGGGGCTCATCCCTAGGTACTCCTCAACAGGTGCGGGTGGATGCGGTGGTGGTGAGAATGGCGAGCCTACCCGCTCCGTGTGGCCCAAACGGGTGACTCCCGTCGCACCAACCCGCTGACCTGGAGATCAACCGGCCCGTCGGTGCTGTTTGGGACGAGATCGTTTCTCTACGTACATGCGTTCGTCAGCGGACTTCAACACTTCGTCCGCAGTCATTCCACAGTGTGCCCACCCGATACCGAAGCTGGCGCCCACCCGCACGGCCCTGCCCTCGGCCCGGATCGGCTGGATGATCTCGTTGCGCAGGCGTACGGCGAGGTCCTGGGCGTCGGCCTTGCCGAGGCCGTCGGCGAGGATCACGAACTCGTCGCCGCCCAGCCGGGCCACCGTGTCGCCGTCCCGCACGCCGTTGCTGAGCCGCCGGGCGACCTCGATGAGGACGGCGTCGCCCGCGTTGTGCCCGAACCGGTCGTTGATCGACTTGAAGCCGTCGAGGTCGCAGAAGAGGACCGCGAGGCCCTTGGTGCCGTCGTCCCGCTCCCCCTCGGGGGCGATCGTGTGCACGTGGTGGTCATAGCCTTCGAACGTCTGAGCGCCCGACGACGCGAAGTCGAAGCCGTGGCCGGGCGGGTCGAAGGCGGGATGGCCGTAGGCCGCGTCCAGCGACTCCGGGCCGGAGTGGGCGGGCCGCTGGCAGAGCCGGGCCGACAGGCGCGAGCGAAGCTCGGCGGAGTTCGGCAGCCCGGTGAGGGAGTCGTGGGAGGCGCGGTGGGCGAGCTGGAGCTCGCGGCGCTTGCGGTCCTCGATGTCCTCGACGTGCGTGAGCAGGAAGCGGGGGCCGTCGGCGGCGTCCGCCACGACGCTGTTGCGCAGGGACACCCATACGTACGTACCGTCGCGGCGGCCGAGCCGGAGCTCCGCGCGCCCGCCTTCCGCGGAGGTGCGCAGCAGGGTGCCTATGTCCTCGGGGTGGACCAGGTCGGAGAAGGAGTAGCGGCGCATCGCGGAGGCGGGACGGCCCAGCAGCCGGCACAGGGCGTCGTTGGTGCGCAGGATCCGCCCGTGCTGGTCGCCGCCCATCTCGGCGATCGCCATGCCGGACGGGGCGTACTCGAAGGCCTGCCGGAAGCTTTCCTCACTGGCCCGCAGCGCCTGCTGCTCCCGCTCCAGGCGTACCAGGGCGCGCTGCATGTTGGCGCGTAGACGCGCGTTGCTGATCGCGATGGCGGCCTGGAACGCGTACATCTGCAGCGCCTCGCGGCCCCAGGCGCCGGGCCGGCGGCCGTTGCGCGGCCGGTCAACGGAGATCACACCCAGCAGCTCTCCGCTGGAGCCGCCCGGTCCGCCGGGCGTGTACATCGGCGCGAAGAGGCGGTCGGAGGGGTGCCACTCGTCCTCGAAGCGGGGGGCGGGGCCGTCGGTGAACCACTGGGGTACGTCGTCGTCGTCGAGCACCCAGCCCTCGGTGTGCGGTATGAAGCGCAGATCGCCCCAGTCCTCGCCCATGCCCAGCCGGCGGTCCCAGGAGGCGCGGGAGCCGACGCGGCCGGTGATGAGGGCCTCGGCGGCGGAGTTGCCGGAGAAGGCGGCGACCACGAGATCGCCGTCGGGACGCACCAGGTTCACGGCCGCCATCTCGTACCCGAGGGCGTTCACGACCCCGTCCGCGACGGTCTGCAGTGTGTCCGCCAGGCTGCGCGCCGTGTTCATGTCGGCCATGACCTGGTGCAGCTGCCGCAGGGACGCAAGGCGGACATACGGCTCCGACTCGGTCTCCATGCTCGCCCTCCCCCCGAGACCTCGCAGCGAATCAAGGGTTGTCGTCGGCGTTTCTTTCCGGTGGTGCCCTTGGGGTGCTCTTACACGTTCAACCGCCACTGAATCACAGCGCGCTGCCCACTCGGTACACAGGGTCAACAATTCCCGCCCCTTGTGACTCAAGTCACAGGAGAACGTGAACAATTGAGTGGAGTTTCTGCGTTTTCTCTGTGTGTTTACCGAACGCAGTCTTTGCGGATGTGTGGACATGATGCAGGAAGGGCCGGGCTCGGGGTCGTAGGACCTTGTCCCGGGGCCCTCTCGGCCGGAGGCCCGATGCGACCCGCACGGAGCGGAGATTAGCGTTTCCGGTGTGCCGAACAATCCCTCCGCCCCCACGCTGCCCATCGCCCCCACCGCCTCCGGGCATGCTGAGGGGGTGAGCAACGACGAGTTCCGGGCCGCGATGTCCCGGCTGGCCGCGGGCGTGGTCCTGGTGACCGCGCAGGAGCCGCCGCTCGACCCGGACGACCCCGGGGCGCCGGCCGGCGAGGACGTCGGCATGACCGCCACCGCCTTCATGTCGGTCTCCCTCGAACCGCCGCTGGTCCTGGTCAGCCTGCGCGAGGGCTCCCGCATGGACGACCTGCTCACCGAGCAGCCGCTGTGGGCCGTCTCCGTCCTCGCCGACCACCAGCGCCAGACCGCCGGCCGGTTCGCCATGAAGGGCCGGGTCAGCGACCGCCTGCTCTTCGCCGACCTCCCCGTCACCCGCGGTGAGGCCACCGGTGCGCCGCTGGTCGGCGGCGCCCTGGCGGCCCTGGAGTGCCGCACCGAGCAGCGGGTGGCGGCCGGCGACCACACCCTGGTGATCGGCCGGGTGCTGACCGCCCGGCTGCCGGGCACGGAGGGCGGCCCGCTGCTGTATTTCCGGGGCAGGTACCGGCAGTTGGGTTAATCACGGCCGGGAAAATTCGTGGCGGTTTTGTGAACTGCCCTCTTATCGTGCCGACATGACGCCCCGTCTGGAACAAGTGACTCCGCGGAATTTCGACGCCGCGACCGGTATTCGCGTCCGCCCGGACCAGGAGCACGGGGTGTCACCGGTGATGCAGTCGCTGGCCGAGGCGTACGTCCATCCGGCCGGGGTCGCCTGGCCCCGTCTGATCGTCGACGAGGACCGCCCGGTCGGCTTTCTGATGGCCTTCCTCGACATCGACTGGCACGGCGACGGCACGGTGTTCCGCTCCGGCCTGTGGCGCCTCAACATCGCCGCCGGGGAACAGGGCCGCGGCTACGGCCGCTTCGCCGTCGCCTCCGTCGCCGAGGAGATCCGCCGCCGCGGCGGCAAGGAACTGTACGTCACCTGGCACCCGGGCCCGGCCGGCCCCGAGGGCTTCTACCTCGGCCTCGGCTTCCGCCGGACCGGGGAGACCAGCGGGGGCCAGACGGTCGGCGTGCTGGAGCTGGACCGGGGGCCGGGGCCTGACGGGGCTTGAGCGGGCGGTGCGGGGTGCCGGGGGCGGCAGCCCCCCAGGGGACGGGCGCAGCCCCGCGGGGGACGGGCGCAGCCCCGCGGCCTCGGCTTCCGCCGGACCGGGGAGACCAGCGGGGGCCAGACGGTCGGCGTGCTGGAGCTGGACCGGGGGCCGGGGCCTGACGGGGCTTGAGC
>NZ_JBSFIK010000008.1:237695-237895 GCF_053597535.1 Streptomyces sp. NPDC001348
GCGGGCGGTGCGGGGTGCCGGGGGCGGCAGTCCCGCGGGGGACGGACGCAGTCCCGCAGGGGACGGACGGAGCCCCGCAGGAGACGGACGGAGCCCCGCAGGAGACGGACGCAGTCCCGCAGGGGACGGACGGAGCCCCGCAGGAGACGGACGGAGCCCCGCAGGAGACGGACGCAGTCCCGCAGGGGACGGACGGAGCC
>NZ_JBSFIK010000008.1:237992-269232 GCF_053597535.1 Streptomyces sp. NPDC001348
GCCCCGCAGGGGACGGACGCAGTCCCGCAGGGGACGGGGGCGGAGCCCCCCGGCCGGGGTCGAAGGGGCGGAGCCCCTGGAGGACGGGAACGGGCAGGGGCGGCGGGGGCGCTGAACCCGCGTTGCCACGGTGTCCGAAGCCCCGAGGGGCAGCCCGGGCGGCCTGGGCGCGACGCCGGCGTCGGGGCGGCGGGGGCGCTCAGCCCCAGTCGCGTCCCGACCTGCCCCGCTTGGTGTCCGAGCGCTGCTTCTTCTCCCGGAGCCGGCGCTCGTTGATCCCGCGCGGGATGCGGGTCGGCCTGCGCGGCTTGGGCGGGGGTGCGGTGGCCTCGGCGAGAAGCGCCGCGAGGCGCACCGCGGCGGTCTCCCGGTTGCGCCACTGGGAGCGGTGCTCGGAGGCGCGGACGGTGACGACGCCGTCGACCAGCCGCCCGCTCAGCCGGGCCAGCGCCCGCTCCTTCCACACCTGGGGAAGCGCCTCGGTCCGCGCCAGGTCGAAGCGCAGCTCCACCTGCGAGTCACTGGTGTTGACGTGCTGCCCGCCAGGTCCCGAGGACCGCGAGAAACGCCACATCAGCTCGGCCTCGGGCAGCGAGACGGAGCCACGGACGACGTAAGGACCGGACATGCCGTCCATGTTCCCGCCTCCGTCCCGTCCACGTCACCCGGATTTCGCATCGGGTAAAAAAGGTAAAGCCATCCGGAACCACCGGGACCCCCCTCGGCGTTCTCCGGAGTGACGGTAGCTTCGTCCCCAGTGCGAAGCCCGTACTGACGCAACGAGGGAAGGGACTCCCAAACCATGGCTGTAAGCCTGTCCAAGGGCGGCAACGTCTCGCTCACCAAGGAAGCTCCGGGCCTGACCGCCGTCACCGTGGGCCTCGGCTGGGACGTCCGCACCACCACCGGCACGGACTTCGACCTGGACGCCTCCGCCATCGCGGTCAACACGCAGGGCAAGGTCTACTCGGACGCCCACTTCGTCTTCTTCAACAACAAGAACACCCCGGACAACTCGATCGTCCACACCGGTGACAACCGCACCGGCGAGGGCGCGGGCGACGACGAGGCGATCAACGTCAACCTGGCGGCTCTCCCGGCCGACGTCGACAAGATCGTCTTCCCGGTCTCCATCTACGACGCCGAGAACCGCAACCAGAACTTCGGCCAGGTCCGCAACGCCTACATCCGCATCGTCAACCAGGCCGGCGGCGCCGAGATCGCCCGCTACGACCTCTCCGAGGACGCGGCCACCGAAACCGCCATGGTCTTCGGCGAGCTCTACCGCAACGGCGCCGAGTGGAAGTTCCGCGCCGTCGGCCAGGGCTACGCCTCGGGCCTGGTGGGCATCGCGCAGGACTTCGGCGTCAACGTCTGAGCCGCACAAGCTCGTTGACGGAGCCCCGGTCGTGCTCGCACCGCGAGAAACCGACCGGGGCTCCGCCGGGTCCGGCGGTCGATCGCCCGGCGTGATCCTCGAGTCCCTGCCCGCCGGAGGCACTCAGGGGTGGTCCGGCTTGCCGTCCCCGTACAGCCAGTCGGTCCAGATCGACCCGAAGTCCTTGCCCGGGGCCTGCTTCTCCACGTACGCCGTGAAGTCGGCGGTGCCGGCGTTGCCATACCGGTGGGCGGCGGCCCAGCCCTGGATGATGTCGTAGAAGGTGTCGTCGCCGACCTTCTGGCGGATCTTGTGCAGGACCATCGCGCCGCGCTGGTAGACGGGCGGGTCGGAGATGTGCGCGGCACTGCTCGGCTTCGCGGGCGGGAAGGCCCAGAGGGCGTCCGGGTCGTCGACCTCGTCGGACGTGCCGTCGTAGAGCGCGGTGAAGATCTGCTGCGCGGAGTCGCCGCCGTGGTCCTCCTGCCACAGCCACTCCGCGTAGGTGGCGAAGCTCTCGTTCAGCCACATGTCCCGCCAGCTCTTCGGGGTGACGGAGTCGCCGTACCACTGGTGGGCGAGCTCGTGGACGAGGGTCGCGGTGTCGGGGGCGCCCGGGAAGACCGGGCGGGTCTGGGTCTCCAGGGCGTAGCCCGCGTCCTCGGCCCGGTCCACGATCGCACCCGTCGAGGAGAAGGGGTACGGGCCGAAGTTGTACTCCTCCCACTTCATGACCTCGGGGATCTTCGCCAGCACCTTGCGGCTCGCCGCCGTCTCCGTGGGGTCGACGGCCACGTACACCGGCAGGCCGTCCCCGGTGGTCGTGCGCGTGATGTCGTAGTGGCCGATGGCGACCGTGGCCAGGTAACTCGCCATGGGATCGGCGGCGTGCCAGACGAACGTCGTACGGCCGCCGGTCGTGCGCTGCGCCGTCGGCTCACCGTTGGAGACGGCCTGCAGCCCCTTGGGGACGGTGACCGTGATGTCGTACGACGCCTTGTCGGAAGGGTGGTGGTTGCCGGGGAACCAGGCCATGGAGCCGGTCGGCTCGCCCAGTGCCAGCGCGCCGTCGGCGGTACGCAGCCAGCCCTCCTTGGAACCGTCTGGGTCGGTGATCGTCTCCGGGGTGCCCGAGTAGCGCACCGTGGCCTCGAACGTCTCCCCCTCGTCCAGGTCGTCGCGCGGACGGACGGTCAGCTCCTGGCCGGCCCGGTTCCAGCGGGCGTCACGGCCCTCGACGGTGACGGCCTCGACGTCCATGCCCTTGAGGTCCAGGTCGAAGGCGGACAGGTCCTCGGTCGCACGAGCCGTGATCACCGCGGTGCCGGTGAGGTGGTGGCGGGCGGGGTCGTAGGAGAGGGTCAGGCCGTAGTGGGTGACGTCGTAGCCGCCGTTGCCCGCCCTGGGGAAGTACGGGTCCTGTACGCCGTAGCCGCCGGGGGTGCCGTGCACCCCGCCGTCGCACGCGGTGAGAGCGAGGGCGAGGAACGCGGCGGAGACCGGGACGAGACGCACGGATCTGGGCACGACGGTGATCCTATGCGGGCCCGTCCCGGCCGGGAGGCGTGCGGCGGCCCCGGACCGGCGTGACACCATCACGTACGTGCTCGACATCGGCTACGCCCTCTCCACCCGCTTCCCCGACCCGCCGCAGACCGACTACCGGCACGCGGACGTCCACGCCCTCCGCCACGACCTGTTCTGCGGTGACGTCTACCTCGCCGACACCAAGACGGACCGGGAACTGTCCACAGCCTGGGGATGGGTGCCGGTGCTGGACTTCGCCTGGGCCCTGTGCGACATCGCGGAGCGCCTGGACCGGGACCCGGCGGGTTCCCGTGCCTCCCGGCCCCAGCGGGCGGAGCTGGACTTCACCGAGTCCACCGACCGCATGCTCTTCGAGCGCCGCTTCGGCTGGGTGGACATCGCCGCCGACTGGATGCCGGCCGAGGAGTCCCCCCTCTCCTTCTCGCACGCCGAACTGCGCCGGGAAGCCCGCGACTTCCTGCACGACCTGATAGCCGACCTGACGGACCTGCACGAGGCCCTGTCGGAGAACCCGGCGATCTGGACGCTGCAGGCCCGGTTTCCGAGGGTGCCGTAGATCGCTGCGGGGCTCTGCCGGGGGCTGCCGCCCCCAAGCCCCCGCTTCGGCCCTCACTCCACCCGGATCCCCAGCTCCCCTGCCAGCACCGGTGCCAGATCCAGCAGCTGTCCCGGGCTGATCACCGCTCCCGCCAACCGCCCGACCCCCCGCGCGATCTCCAGCGAAGCGGCCCCGCGCAGGTCCACGTGGGTGAGGGTCACGTCGGTGAGGTCGACGGACTTCAGGACACAGTCGACGAACTCCACACGGTCCAGGCGGGCTCCGCCGAAGTCGGGTTCGACGAGGACGCAGCCCTCGAAGACGACGTCCGTCAGCCTGGCCTTGCGGAGGTTGAGGTAGTCGATCTTGCCGCCGCGGATCAGGACCCGCTCCAGAACGGCACCGTGCAGCTGGGTACCGCCGAGGCGGGCGTCGTGGACCTCGACGTCACGCAGGGTCGACTCGGCCAGATCGGTCCCCACGCCCCGTATCCCCGACAGCACGCTGTCCAGGATCCGGGCGTGATGCAGGCGTGCCTCGTCGACGACGCACCCCGTCAGCGCGCAGTCCATGAAACGCGCGCCCGCCCCGTCCTGCCCCGCGAAGTCCGCCTCGCCGAACTCCACCCCGTCGTAGTCCCCGTCCGGCTCCAGCCCGCCGCCGTCCCAGGGTTCCAGCGGTGGCAGCCGCAGCTCCGGTCGCCGCGCCGCCCTCGTCCCACCGGCACCGCCGGTCGCCTTCCTCGCCATGCCCCCATGCTGCACCCCACCACTGACAACCGACGGGCGCCGCCTCCACAGATGCGACAGATACCGATACGTGGTCTTCTGGGCGGGTGAATGTCACCCGAACGGCTCAATCCGCCCCGGACACGGACCCGCGCCGCTGGTGGGGCCTGGTGATCATCGCGCTGGCCCAGCTGATGGTGGTCCTGGACGCCACGATCGTGAACATCGCCCTCCCCTCCGCCCAGCACGACCTGGGCATGTCCGACGGGAACCGCCAGTGGGTGATCACCGCCTACACCCTGGCCTTCGGCGGCCTGCTCCTGCTCGGCGGCCGCATCGCCGACCTCGTGGGCCGCAAACGCACCTTCGTCATCGGGCTCATCGGCTTCGCCGCCGCCTCCGCACTCGGCGGCGCCGCCACCACCTCGGGCATGCTCTTCGGCGCCCGCGCCCTCCAGGGCGCCTTCGCCGCCGTCCTCGCCCCCTCCGCGCTCAGTCTGCTCACCACCACGTTCACCGACCCCAGGGAACGCGGGAAAGCCTTCGGCATCTACGGCGCCCTCGCCGGCAGCGGCTCCGCGATCGGCTTCATCGTCGGCGGCCTGCTCACCGAATACCTCAACTGGCGCTGGTGCCTCTACGTCAACGTCCCCATCGCCGCCGTCGCCGTCCTCGGCGCCTTCGCCCTCCTCCACGACCGCCCCGGCCACGCCGGCGCCCGCCTCGACGTACCCGGCGCCCTGCTCGGCTGCGGCGGGCTCGTCGCCGTCGTCTACGGCTTCAGCGAAGCCGAACCCCGCGGCTGGACCGACCCCCTCGTCCTCGCCCTGTTCGCCACCGGACTGCTCCTGCTCACCGTCTTCGTGTGGTGGCAGAGCCGGGCCCCCATGCCCCTGCTCCCCCTGCACATCGTCAAGGACCGCGACCGCGCCGGCTGCTTCCTCACCATGGGCCTCGCCACCATCGGCATGTTCGGTCTGTTCCTGTTCATGACCTACTACCTGCAGGTCATCCTCGGCTACTCACCGGTCAGGACAGGCCTGGGCTTCCTCCCGCTGACCGCCGCCATCATCATCGGCGCGACCCAGATATCCGCCCGGCTCCTGCAGCACGTCCCGCCCCGCGCCCTGATGGCCCCCGGCATGGTCCTCGCCGCGGGCGGCATGCTCGTCCTCACCCGCATGACGGTCCACTCCGACTACGCCACCGAGATCCTCCCCGCCCTCCTCCTCATGGGCCTCGGCATGGGCCTGACCTTCATGCCGGTCTTCGCCACCGCCACCGCGGGCGTCGCCCCCCAGGACTCCGGCGTCACCTCCGCCACCGTCAACACCTCACAGCAGGTCGGCGGCTCCATCGGCACGGCCCTGCTCAACACCGTCGCCACCACCAGCAGCGCCGCCTACATCACCGCGCACCTGACCAGCCCCGCCCAGAAAGCCACCGTGGTCCCCGCCGGAATCGTCCACGGCTACACGGTCGCCATCTGGTGGGCCGCCAGCATCATGCTCCTCGCCGGCCTCGTCGCCGGCCTGATGGTCACCGCCAAGGCCCCGGGACACGGCGCGCCCACGGCGACCCCCGTCCCCGAATCAGTGACCTGACGGCACCCCGGCCAGCCCCGCCAGCGCCCCGCCCGACAGCCGGTACACCGTCCACTCGTCCTGCGCACGGGCCCCCAGCGACTCGTAGAACCCGATCGCGGGCCGGTTCCAGTCCAGCACCGCCCACTCCAGCCGCTCATAGCCCCGCTCCACGCATATCCGGGCCAGCTCGGCCAGCAACGCCCTCCCGTGGCCGCCGCCCCGGGCCCCGGGACGGACGTACAGGTCCTCCAGATGGATCCCCCGCACACCCGTCCACGTCGAGAAGTTCAGGAACCACAACGCGAACCCCACGGTCTCACCGGTCGCGTCGTCCACGGCCACATGCGCGAAGGCGGCAGGGCGCGCCCCGAACAGCGCCTCCCGCAACTGCTCGGGACCGGCCTTCACCTCCTGCGGCGCCTTCTCGTACTCGGCCAGCTCACGGACCAGGGCGTGGATGACGGGGACATCGGCTTCGGCAGCGCTGCGAATCATGCGGCGAGGGTAGGGCGGGAAGACTCAGTACCGACAGCTGACCGGGGCCGGGCACATCAGGCACGACGATCCGAGCCACGCCGCCTCGATGGGCGAGATGGGGGCCTGGGGCAGCAACGCGTCGTTCTCGTTGCCGGCCGGGACCTTGCCGACCACACGATCGGCCGGCGGGAGGTGATGGCCCTCGAGCCGTGATCTCGACACCAGCTGTCTGTCGTGCAGGGGGATGATGTCGGCCTTGCGGACGGCGTGCCAGTGCACGTGCAGTCCGCGCGTGGACCACTTCCCCACCGCCGAGACGAAGCGGGCCTCGACGGCGGGCGGGATCGGCTTGAACGGCGTACCGCTGAGCAGCCGCAAGGTGCGGCTCCCGCCCGTCGTCACCTTGCTGAGCTCCTCCAGGAAGTCGGTCAGTTCCGGCAGCGCCGAGCTGAGATAGCGGTCGAACCAGAAGACGTCGTCGCTTCCGTAGACACGGCTGTAGAAGCGGCGCACCGCCGCCTTCCGCCCCCGGGGCCACGCGGAGCCGGCGCCGATGACCAGGTCCTTGATACCGCGACGGTGGAACGCCTTCCCGAGCATGGACCTCCCCGAGGAGGTCCGGACGACGACCGGGGAGAGACGTACGTCGATGTCGTCGCAGGCCAGCTCCAGGCCTTCCTTGCGCGACAGGTCGATGATCCTCTGCGCCGCGTCCGACTGGGCGTGGTAGGCGGCGCTGACCACCGCTTCCTCGATGTCCGCCGCGGTGAGCCGGCCGTCGGCGAGACGCCTCAGCAGGCCCACGCTGCCGCCGTACTCGAGGGCGGCCGACTCCGCGTCCGCACTGCCCACGCCGGACTCACCCAGCGCCCGCGCTATCTCCTCGACGGTCAGCAGCGGCATCGGGAACACCTCGTGAGCGGCGTCCACCAGAGGGCTCGCCTGTTCACCGAAGCGCGACAGGTTCTCTCCGGGGGCGCCCACGATGAGTGCCCCGGTCTGGACGGCCCGCGGGCCGTCCACGCACAGCCGGGTCATCCTCTGCTGCCACGGGGTACCGGGGGCCGACCTGACCGTCCTCCCCCAGTCGTCCAGCAGTACCGCCGCCTGCCCCCAGTGCGCCACCTGGGACTCGACCTCCCCCACCACCGTGTCGGGGTCGGTCTTCTCCCCGGGCCGCACGACACGCGGGGCACATCCGATGATCTCCTCGTACCTCCGGGAGATACCGGCGAGGAGCACCGAGCGGCCGGAACCCGGCATCGCGCGCAGGATCACTATCTGCCCGTAGACGAGGTGTTCGACGATCACCTCGGCGAGCTCGTCATGGCTCTTGAACCGGAACGTCATGTCAGCGCGTCCTCGTGAGCGCCCTCATCCGGACGCTCCCGTCCTCGTGGATCAGGCCGTAGGAAATGGCGTGCTCCAGTCCGGACGTGTCCACCGGGCCGAACTGCGCGCTCGACCACCGCTCGCGCAGGAGCTCCGACTCCTCGGGGAACCACTCGGAGAAGCTCTCCGGGATGGCGCGGGCGTGCTCCAGCGGCGAACCGGGCCCCTTGGCGGCGAAGGCCTTCTGGACGTCGCTCTTCTGCACCTGATGGGGCACCACACCCTTGGGACGGTGACGGTGCACATAGGAACAGGCCTGCCGGGTGAGCAACGGATGGCCGCCGTACTCCTCCATCAGTTCGTCGATCACCTCGTGACTGCGGAACTTCAGGCCCGTCCGCTTGCCGAGCGTGCGAATCATGTCCTGCAGCTCGTCCCGGTCCATCGGCTCGATGAACTTGAGGGCCGAGAACTGGAACAACGGATTCGTGATCCCCCGCACCGAGGCCCGCTCGAAGAGCGACGGGTCGACCCCGGCGGACAGGATGACCGGGGGCAGCTGACCACGGCTCTGACGCTTCTGGATGAACGCGCGCAGCTGCGAGAGCGCCCGCAGCAGACCGACCTCCTCGTCGGCCTCCGCCCTGCTGAGGATCCGGGAGGGAAGGGCACTGTCGATCTCGTCGATGACGAGGATGACGTTGCGTGAGAGCGGTACCGCGTTCAGCAGCGCGTCCAGATCGCTCATCCAGTATTCGTTGATGAAGTCGTCCCGCCCGTGGGACGGTCGCAGACTGCGCAGCCGCGGAACCGTGACATGGCTCTTGGCCAGCTCCTCCGAAAGCGCCCGCACCACACCGGCCCGGAAACGCCGCGGAGTACCGAAGTACTCGTTGAGGTCCAGGTTCACCACGATCGAGCCGCGTTCCCGCTCGATGACCGAGACACGGTTCAGCAGACTGCTCTTCCCCGCCTTCCTCAGCCCGAAGATCCCCACGTGCTGCCCCTGGTCGAGATACCGCCGCACGCTGGAGATGTCACGCTGCCGGCCGAAGAAGGCACTGGGAGAGGTGATGGGAGTGGTCACGTTGAAGTGATCGACGCTCTCCAGCATCTCGGAGACGATGACCCGGAAGTCGGGCACGTCACGCGGCAGGTTCCGCCCGTCGATCGTCAGGATCGCGGCCTCACCCGCCCGCATTCTCACCAGCCGCCGCGCATTGCTGTCCTTGCTGATCAGGACGGCGATCTCGTCCTCCACCCGGGCGTTCTTCCGCATCTGCGACTGGAGGTCGCTCAGGATCCGCGGCTCGACCGCCTCGTAGTCCGTGGCGAGGAAGAGCAGTTCCCGGTCGATGTCGAACATCTCGGCAGTCGGGTCCGGCAGTACGGTGAACAGGCTCCACCGCCCCTGCTGCCCCTGTTCGACACGGACGACCTTGATGCGGTTGTGCCTCAGATAAGCGGTGAGATCCTTACCGAAAGCATGCCTGCGTTCGAATTCCGCGATTTTCTCTTCGAGCCGCATTTGATTTCTGGTGGGCGCGGGCGCCCGCCTCGGCTTGCTGTTCGACTCACCTGAGTTCAACCGGTCCCCCCGATGCGTGACGGGCCGTCATGATACGTGCCGAGGAGAGCTCTGCACAGGCGACGGCGATGCGCTGCCGAACGGCACGCCGGCACCGTCCGCGGGACGCGGTGTCAGCACAGTCTGCGGACGACCTCCAGATGCCGCTCCTCCATCCCGCGCCCGCTCTCCACCTGCCACAGACAGTTCTGCAGCAACCGCCCCCGCGTCCACGCCCGCGCCCGCCCCCGGTCCAGCCCCAGCACCGCCGTCATCGCGTCGAACCGCCACCGCACCTCGTCCGCGTCGAAACGGTTGACCAGGGCGGGCCACAGTTCGAACCCGGGATCACCCGCCAGCGGCTTGGGATCGATGGCCAGCCAGGAAGCTCGAGACGCGCCGAGTACGTTCCCGAAGTGCAGGTCCCAGTGGAGGAGGCGGTCTCCGGGCTCGCCGGCGACCTCCCGCACCGCGGCCGCGCAGTCGGCGACCAGACGGCGGGCCGACGGGTCCGCGACACGGGCCAGAACCGGCGGAGTCCGCTCCAGCATGGCGCACGCGATGTCACCGAGGCGGCGCACGCCCTCCGGCGCCGCGAACGACGTCAGCCGCACCAGCAGACGGGCGACGACCCGCACCGCCTCGCGGGAGTCCGCGAGACCGGAGAGCGTGCGGCCCTGGTCGAGGCGTTCCAGCAGCATGGTGCCGGACACCGGGTCATGGCCCAGGAGACGCACCGCGCCGTCACCGTCCCAGACCCGCAGCGCGGCCGGCTCCCCCACCGTCTCCGCATCCGCCTGCTGCAGTTTCAGCACGGCCCGGGTGCCGTCGGCGCGCACGACGACCGGCAGGACCAGAGCGTTGACGCCGTACATCGACGGCCCGTCCAGGCGCAGCCCCCAACGATCCAGGAAGCCGGCCGCCAGGTCCGGCAGCCCGGCGACGAAGGCCCGTCCGGCCGCCCCGTTGTACCTCTCCTGCGCAGCGGCCAGCCCACCCGGAATGTCGATCACCCGTCGGACGTTACTCGTCTGCGTGAATCGGCTCATGCGAATCAACCGGGGCACCAGCAGGGTGTGGGCGTACGTCCGCAGCGCTCCCGGCACCTATGCGTGGCTGATGATCCTCTTCTTCACGACCGTCGCCCTGCACGCCATGTCGCCGGAGTTCGAGCACCACTTCCTGAGACAGCGGTCGACGAACATCCACGAGCTGTCGCAGAACCCGGTGCGGGTGCTGATCGCCAGCGCGATGTGGACCGACAGCGGCTACTGGCTGCCGTACGCGGCCCTGTTCACGGTCTTCCACGCACAGGCCGAACGCTGGCTGAGCACGGCCCGCTGGCTGGTGGTGTGCGCGGCCGCACACGTACTCGCCACGCTGACCAGCGAAGGCGCGCTGCTGCTGGCCATCCGGAACGGCATGGCACCACAGTCCGCGGTCAACACCCTCGACGTCGGAGTCAGTTACGCGCTGGCAGGAGTGATGGCCGTGCTGACCTACCGCATCGCGCCGCCCTGGCGGTACGGGTACCTGGCGGCCGTGCTGGCCCTCTTCACCGTGCCACTGGCCACCGGTCCCACCTTCACGGACTTCGGGCACTTCGTCTCCGTACTGATCGGGCTGGCCTGCTATCCGCTGGTCCGAGGCCAGGGAAAAACATGGAATCCGAAGGAGACACTGGCCACTCTCAGGAGCTAACGTCCGCCCATGAGCAGCTCGGCCCGCGCAGTCGTCAACGGCGGCATCTCCTTCTGGTACACCGACGACGGCCTCCCGGCGGCACGGGAACCACTGCCCGGCGACACCTCCGCGGACGTCGTGATCATCGGCGGCGGATACACCGGACTGTGGACCGCCTACTACCTGAAGAAGGCCGCGCCGTTCCTGCGCATCACCGTCCTGGAGCAGAAGTTCTGCGGCTACGGCGCCTCCGGGCGCAACGGCGGCTGGCTCTACAACGGCGTCGCCGGCCGTGACCGGTACGCGAAGCTGCACGGCCGCGAGGCGGCGATCCGCCTGCAGCAGGCGATGAACCACACCGTCGACGAGGTCATCGCCGTCACGGAGGCCGAAGGCATCGACGCGGACATCCACCGGGGCGGAGTCCTCGAGGTGGCGACCACACCCGCCCAGCTCACCCGGCTGAAGGCCTTCCACCAGCACGAACTGTCGTACGGGGAGAAGGACCGCGAACTGTACGGCGCCCGGGAGACCGCCGAACGGATCCGCGTCGCCGACGCGGTCGGATCGACCTGGACACCGCACGGGGCACGGCTGCACCCGGTGAAACTGGTGAAGGGTCTCGCCGCCGCCGTCGAGGCCCTCGGGGTGACCATCCACGAGTCGACACCGGTGACGGAGATCCGTCCCCGGCACGCCGTCACCCCGTACGGCACCGTCCGCGCGCCCTACGTCCTGCGCTGCACGGAAGGCTTCACCGCCTCCCTCAAGGGCCAGCGGCGGACCTGGCTGCCCATGAACTCCTCCATGATCGCCACCGAGCCGCTCACCGACGAGCAGTGGTCGGCGATCGGCTGGAACGGCCGGGAGACCCTCGGCGACATGGCCCACGCCTACATGTACGCCCAGCGCACCGCCGACGGGCGGATCGCGCTCGGCGGACGCGGCGTGCCCTACCGCTTCGGATCCCGCACCGACAACGACGGCCGCACCCAGGACACGACCGTCGAGGCCCTCCGGGACATCCTCGTCCGCTTCTTCCCGGCACTGGCCGCGGTCCGCGTCGAACACGCCTGGTCCGGAGTGCTCGGAGTACCGCGTGACTGGTGTGCGACGGTCACCCTCGACCGCACGACCGGGATCGGCTGGGCGGGCGGATACGTCGGCTCAGGCGTCGCCACCACCAACCTCGCCGCACGAACTCTGCGGGACCTCGTCCAGCAGGACTCCGGCCAAGGCGGCCGCACCCAGCTGACCGACCTGCCATGGGTCAACCACAAGGTCCGCAAATGGGAGCCGGAACCGCTGCGCTGGCTCGGCGTGCACGGAATGTACGCGACGTACCGAGCCGCCGATCAGCGGGAGCGGCTACGGCCGGGCACGGAGTCGTCACGCCTGGCCCGAGCGGCCGACCGGGTGGCCGGGCGGCACTGAGAACCGGAACACCCGCACCCCAACGGCCCCTGGAAACCCACCGAGGCTGTGCCGTACCTATGTGCGACCATCACCTCAACATCCGTCAATCCAGGGGGGATTCATGACTACCGTCGACTCCTGTCCAGCGGCGAGACCCGGGCGGCTCACCGCCGTCGCCGTCCTCGTCGCACTGCTCACCTCACTGCTCACCCTGACGGACGCGACCACCGCCCACGCCGACGACCCACAGTGCGCCCCGCTCGCCCTCGCACCCTTCGGCGACCCCGGCGACGCCCTCGGAAAGGCGGCCGTCCCGGCCGACAGCAGCACCTGCTTCACCATCACCGCCGAAACGGCAGGCCTGCACCTGGTCTCCGTGGACGACACGCGCAGCGAACTGTCCCCACAGGTCTACAGCGCCGACGGCACCCAGCTCGACTGCTACGACACCGAACACGCGGAACAGGGCTGGTGCGACCTGCCCGCCGCGGGCACCTACACCCTCAAGGTCGTCAACCGGGGCTGGGACACCGCCAACACCTCGGTGACCGTCGTCCCACTCACCGCGACCAAGGGCTGCGCCGACCCCGTCGGCACCGACTGGGACCAGCCCGACCTGACCCGGACATCCGTGAGCCCGGTCGAGGTCGACTGCCAGCCGTTCACAGCCAAACCCGGTGAACGGATCCGGCTCACCTACGGCTCCAAGGTGTACGGCTCCTCCACCGCCTGGATCACCGACTCCACCGGCGCCCGGATCTGCCCCCACTTCTCCGAGGACGGCGAGACCAGCTGCGTCCTGCCCACCGACGGCACGGGTCCCTACCGGGTGATCTCCCAGATCTCCTCCACCGAGAAGGGCTTCCCCGCCGACTACGCGGTGAAAGCGCGCCGCCTGAACGACCCACAGGGCTGCACCACCGCACCCGTACGCCCCTACGGCACCCTCAGCGGCCAGGACCTCACCACCAACCCCTGCTTCACCTTCGACGCCGACAAGGCCGGTCCCTACACCGTGCACTACGTGAGCGAAGACCGCTCCGCCGGCCCGGTCCAGGTGTACGACGCCGACGGCAAGACCGTGTGCCGGTCCGGCACCGACCCCTGCCGGATACCCGAACCCGGCACCTACACCGCCGTCCTCGACGGCTCCTACCCCTTCTACGACACCCGCAAGGGACTCGCCGTCCTCGACCGCGCCTCGGACGCCGGATGCGTGCCCACCGGCACCGGCCTGCACAAGGGCGAACTGAGCACGGTCGGCCAGTACGACTGCCTGACGCTGTCCGCACCCAAGGGCGCCCGGCTCGCCGCACTGACGCCGCTCACCTCGTCCGGCGTCGACGCGGACGTGGAAGTCGTCGACCGGACCGGCACCGCGCAGTGCGGGGCGGACGACCTCTCGAACGGCGACTGCGCACTGACGGGCACGGCCCCCTACCGCGCGCTCGTCCACACCGACGACGACGGCGGCGACGCCACGGGCCCGTACACCGTGGCCCTGCACCGCACGGACATCGCGGACGACTGTCCCGTCCTCTCCGCCGGCAGCTTCACCGCCGACGGCGCCAAGGCCACGTTCGCCACAGGCGACGGCGTCTTCTCACACTGCCTGAGCATCCCCGCGGACGCCCACACAAGCGCCGAAGTCCTCCAACTGACCGCCACCTCCGGCACAGCCGCGGCGAAATTCTCCGTACTGGACTCCACCGGCAAGAAGGTCTGCGACCGGTACGCCACCACCAACGGCTGGACCATCTGCACACTGACCCCCGGCAAGCCCCACACCGTACTGGTCACCGGCCGCGACCAGGCCGCCACCTACACCCTCACACGGCGCGACGTCACCGCGACGGCATCCTCCGCAGGCTGCGCCGGCACCGCGGTGGCCAAGGTCGGCGGCCCCTCCCTGAAGGGCGCGTACGGAGCCGCGGGCACGCTCGACTGCCGACAGGTCACCACCGACGCGGCCACCGACGTCCTGCACCTCAACGTCCGCGACACCCTCGGCACCGCCAACATGGCCGTCCTGGACAGCGACGGAAACGTCGAGTGCTCCTTCCGGAACCGCTCCTGCGCCGTCACCGGCTCCACCACCCACCAGGTGCTCGTACAGACCCCGGCCACCCTCAAGGCCTCCCCCGAATACCACCTGGACGCAGTCCGCATCGCCACCGCCGACGGCCCCGCGCCCGAGTGCACCAAGGCGCCGTCCGTCGCCTACGGATACGGACCGGTCACCGGCACGCTCGACGAGTCGCACACCACCGCGTGCGCGGCACTGCCCACCGCCGGCTTCGACCGCTTCACCACCGACATCAAGGACACGACCGGCACCACCACCACGGCGGTGCCCGCGCTCTACAACACGTCCTCCTGGACCGACGGCTGCACGCACTACATCCCGGAGGGCTACGACTGCGACGCACTCGGCTCGTCCCCGGACTCCACCCCGACCGTGTTCCTGCTCGGCCTGCCCGAGAAGGCCTCCAGCACCGCCTACAGCGCCAAGCTGACTTGCACGTCCACACCGTGTGGCACCGAGAAGGTGAGCGTCACCGCCGTCAGCCCCACCACCGGAACCACCGGCACCAAGGTCAAGCTGACGGTCACCGGTACCGCACTCGACTCCGACGTCACCGTCCGGCTCAGCCAGGCCGGCAAGACGATCACCGCCGCGGCGGACTCGGTGTCCGCCGACAACCACACGGTGACGGCGACACTCGACCTGACCGGCGCGGCCACCGGCACCTGGAACGTCAGCGTGCTCACCGGCCGGGAGTACCAGCGCGGCTCGTTCACCGTGACCCCCCAGCCCAAGCTCGAGAACACGGCGGCACCGAAGGTCACCGGCACCCCCAAGGTCGGCGCCAAGGTCACGGCCTCCACCGGCAGCTGGTCGGCGACGCCGTCCTCGTACACCTACCAGTGGAAGGCCGACGGCAAGGCCGTCTCCGGCGCGACGGCGTCGACGTACACGACCCCCGCATCACTGGTCGGCAAGAAGCTGACCGTGACCGTCACCGCCGTACGCAGCGGCTGGGCCGACGGAACGGCGACCTCACCGACGGTCACCGTCACCAAGGGCGACGCCCCCAAGGCGACCAAGGCCCCGGTGATCAGCGGCACGGCGAAAGTCGGCAAGACCCTCAAGGCGACGGCCGGCACCTGGAGCCCGGCGGCGACGTCTTACTCCTACCAGTGGTACGCGGGCGGCAAGGCGATCAGCGGGGCGACCAAGTCCTCACTGGTCCTGAAGGCGGCCCAGAAGAACAAGAAGATCACCGTGAAGGTGACCGCTCACCGGACCGGGTACACGGACGGGTCGGCGGTGAGTAAGCCTAGCGGGGCGGTCGGCGGCTGAATGTGAGGAAGCCCAGGTCAGAAGTGTCTGACCTGGGCTTTTGAGCCCCCTGTCGGACTCGAACCGACGACCTGATCATTACAAGTGATCCGCTCTAGGCCAGCTGAGCTAAGGAGGCAACGCGCACTACATGGCCGCGCGCCGAGGCGGCACCACTCTACACAGAGACGGATTCCAGAAGCCAAGGAGTTCTCCACCCCGCTGATCCCAAAAGCTCTGCGTAACTATCCGCGCACCCGTTCGCTGATCGGTCTGACGTGCTGTTCCGAAGATCGGATCGTCGAGGGGAGGGCTGGTGGACGAGGTGGCTGACACACCGAAGCCGAAAGTGGTCAAAGGCGAAGAGGCCAAGCAAATCAAGCGCGAGGCGCTCGGCATCGGTGACCGCCGGAAGCACCACACGCGCACGGCGACGCCGATGATGGGGCATGCCAAAGCTGCGGACACGCACCACCGGCTCTATCGCTTCCGCTTCTATCCGAGGATGTGTCCGTGATGACCCTGCTGCGGGCCGGGCGCGACGTCGCGTGGCGGAGGAAGGCGAAGCTGAACCGCTCGATCGTCGACGCCGGATGGGGTGAGCTGTTGCGGCAGCTCCGGTACAAGTGCGAGTGGTACGGCCGGACGTTGGTGGTCGTCGACCGGTTCTTCCCTTCCACCCGACGGTGCTCGGCCTGTCACACCATGGGGCCGGAGCTGAGCCTCTCAGTCCGGAGCTGGACGTGCGCCGGGTGCGGTGTCAGGCACGACCGGGACGTGAATGCCGCCGTGAACCTGCGCGACGAGGGGATGCGGCAGTACTGGGAGTCTTTGCAGGCCGCGTAGGAGTGGCTGATGCGGTACGGACCGGCGGGCCGTCGGCCGGAAAGCCTGTGGAGTCCATGTAAGACCGGTCAGGTGCAGCTCGTCAGGGCTGTGTGTGATCGGCGGCGGACGGTGAAGCAGGAAGCCTTGCGGCAGGGTCAAAAGTTCGTTGCTCTGCCCCAGCCCCAGGCGGGTCAAAAAGCCGTGGCTCTACCACCGACGAGAATTTCCGCGAAGTTCACACCCCTCGGGCTACTGACAGACCAGGTGAACGCCAGGTACCGTCCTGACCCAGTTCACCCCGGTGGACTACACCAACCACCTTCCTACAACGGATCGTCCGGCACGTTCCTGCCGGTAGAAGGGGGCCTACTCACCATGGCCACTGTCTCGTTCGACAAGGCGACCCGGATCTACCCGGGTTCCACGAAGCCCGCCGTCGACGCGCTCGAGATCGACATCGAGGACGGCGAGTTCCTCGTCCTGGTCGGCCCGTCGGGCTGCGGCAAGTCCACCTCGCTCCGGATGCTCGCGGGGCTCGAGGACGTGAACGCCGGCGCCATCCGCATCGGTGACCGCGACGTCACGCACCTGCCGCCGAAGGACCGGGACATCGCCATGGTGTTCCAGAACTACGCGCTCTACCCGCACATGACGGTCGCCGACAACATGGGCTTCGCGCTCAAGATCGCGGGCGTCAACAAGGCGGAGATCCGGCAGAAGGTCGAGGAGGCCGCGAAGATCCTCGACCTGACCGAGTACCTGGACCGCAAGCCGAAGGCGCTCTCCGGTGGTCAGCGGCAGCGTGTCGCGATGGGCCGTGCCATCGTGCGTGAGCCGCAGGTGTTCCTCATGGACGAGCCGCTGTCCAACCTGGACGCCAAGCTGCGTGTCTCGACGCGTACGCAGATCGCGTCGCTGCAGCGCCGCCTCGGCATCACCACCGTGTACGTCACCCACGACCAGGTCGAGGCCATGACGATGGGCGACCGGGTGGCCGTGCTCAAGGACGGTCTGCTGCAGCAGGTCGACTCGCCCCGGAACATGTACGACCGGCCCGCCAACCTGTTCGTCGCCGGCTTCATCGGCTCCCCGGCGATGAACCTGGTCGAGGTGCCGATCACCGACGGCGGTGTGAAGTTCGGCAACAGTGTCGTGCCCGTCAACCGGGACGCCCTGAAGGCCGCCGCCGACAAGGGTGACCGCACGGTGACCGTCGGTGTCCGCCCCGAGCACTTCGACGTGGTCGAGCACGACGGTGGCACCGCCGCCTCCCTGTCGAAGGACACCGAGGACGCCCCGGCCGGTCTCGCGGTCTCCGTGAACGTGGTGGAGGAGCTCGGCGCCGACGGCTACGTCTACGGCACCGCCGAGGTCGGTGGCGAGCGCAAGGACCTGGTGGTCCGCGTCAACGGCCGTCAGGTGCCGGAGAAGGGCGCGCAGCTGCACGTCGTCCCGCGGCCGGGTGAGACGCACGTCTTCTCGACCTCCACGGGCGAGCGTCTCAGCGACTGAAACCCCTGCGCCGGGTGAATCCGACCCAGGTTGACGAGAAGGGCCCCGCGGCCTGCTGCGGGGCCCTTCTCGTTGCCGGTTGTTTGCCCTGGAACACCCCGCCAGGGGGGCGCATTTCGAGCAGTGTGCGTCAACACCGCGTTCGGAAACGGGGAGTTCCCTGTCCCTCGAACCGGTGACTCAATGTCTCCAAATCATCACCGCGCGCTACCCTCACTCGCGTGAAGCACTCCACCAACCCACAGACGCGACGCGGTCACCGGGGCCCTGCCCGCCGGATCGGCCGCACCCTCGCCCTTGTCCTGCCCGTCTTCCTGGTGCTTTCCGGGACCCTCGCGGTCACCCGGGTCAACTGGTCGGGGAACCCCTCGAACTCGGTGCTGACCGCGTCGGACGTCTCGGGCCGGTCCTTGCAGCGCGCCCCGCAGGACGTTCTGCGGGATCGGCTGATGGGCGAACTGCAGGAGAAGAACCCGGGTGTGGTTCTCACCCATCTGCAGCAGGCCGTGAACGGGCACCCGTCCCTGGCGAGGCACTGCACCTCCATCGCCCGCGCCCTGGGCCGGGCCGCGGTCCGCATCTACGGCGCCTCGCGCGCCCAGTCGTACGCCCGTCCGGTGTGCGACACGTCGTTCGCCTCGGGGGTGCTGGCCGCGTCGCGCGGCTGACGTCCGGCCGAGTGACCGGACGGGTAACAGCTGCTCGCGGAGCAGGTTGCGGCCGTAAGCCGCGAGTGGGGCGCCGCGTACAGTTCGGTCATGACCGATCCGAATGCCGCGTCGCGCCCCACTCAAGCCGTGGTCCTGGCCGGTGGCCAGGGCTCACGGCTGCGTCCGTACACCGACGACCGGCCCAAGCCGATGGTCGAGATTCCCGGCACGGGTACTCCGATCATCGGCCATCAGCTTTCCTGGCTCGCCGAGGAGGGCGTGACGGATGTGGTGGTCTCCTGCGGCCACCTCGCCGAGGTTCTGCAGAAGTGGCTGGCGACGGCCGATCTGCCCGTGAACGTCACGACCGTCGTGGAGTCCGAGCCGCTCGGCCGCGGTGGCGGTCTGAAGTACGCGGCGGAGCGTCTCCCTCACCCGGACCGTCCCTGGTACGCCACCAACGGTGACATCTGGACCCGTTTCTCGCTCCGCGACATGGCGGACTTCCACACCGAGCGCGACGCCGTCGCGACCCTCGCGCTGGCCCGGCCGCGCCTTCCGTGGGGTGCGGTGAAGACGGACGGGTTCGGTCACATCACGGACTTCATCGAGGCGCCGCCGTCGACGTTCGAGATCAACGCGGGCGTCTATGTGTTCTCGCCGGAGTTCGCCGGCCTTCTGCCCACGCGCGGTGACCATGAGCGGACCACGTTCCCGCATCTGGCGCGTGAGCGCAGGCTGGCGGGTTTCACGATTCCGCAGGGCTCCTACTGGCGGGCCATCGACACGGCGAAGGATCTGACGGAGGCGGCCAAGGAGCTGGCGGCGCTGGGGCGCTGAACCGCTGGGTCGCCGACGGTTCGGCGGGACGGCAGCTCCTTCGTGCATGGCGACGGGGTCCCGCACCTGGTGGTGCGGGACCCCGTCGTCGTGCGGGTGGCCGGGACCCCGGCGTGGTGGGGGTGGCCGGGTGTCAGCCCAGGAGGCCGCCCACCAGGCCCGGCTGTCCGGAGGAGGAGCCGCCGCTGCCGGTGGATCCGCTGCCGCCGGTCGTGGTGCCGCCGGAGGTCGGTCCCGAGGTGGTGCTGGGGGCCTGCTGGGCGGGGGCGGTGCGCCGCGGCGGGGCCTGACCGGCGGTGCCCTGGGTCTGGCTGGGGGCGCCGCCGGTGACCGCGCCGGTGGAGTGGGTGGCGCCGGGGGTGGTGGCGCCGCCGGAGGGGCCGGCGCCGGCGGTGGCGCCGCCGCTGGGCGGGGTGGAGGCGGCCGGTGTCCTCCTGTGGTGCTTGCCCGGGTCCTGGGCGAGCGGGGAGCCGGGCAGGTTGTTGCGGGGGGCCTCGCCGGGGCCGGGGACGACCACACGGTCGGCGTCGCGGACGGCGCCGCCGAGGAGTGAGCCGACCAGCAGGGTGACGCCGACGGTGAGGGCGGTGACGAGGGCACCGCGGCGCAGTACGTAGCGGCGCAGGTCCCAGATGGCGGAGCGGGGGCCGAGGGTGCGCCAGGCGTTGCCGGCGAGGCGGCCGTCGACGGAGTAGACGGGGGCGCCGGCGATGACCAGGGGGGACCAGGCGGCGAGGTAGATGATGTCGGGGGCGTCGTAGGCGGGGACCGTCTTCCAGCTGACGGTGACGATGAGGGCGGCGGAGAGCAGCGCGCCGACGGCTGCGGCGACGCGCTGCCAGCAGCCGAGGATGGTGAGGACGCCGACGACGACCTGGAGGAAGGCGATGACGAGGCCGGAGCCGACGGGGTGGTGCAGGGCGAACTGGCGCAGGGGCTCGGCCACCTGCCAGGGGTGGAGGGTGTTGAGCCACTTGACCATGGAGCCGCGCCGGCCGCCGTCGAAGTAGAGCGGGTCGCAGAGCTTGCCCATGCCGGCGTAGACGGAGATGGCGCCGAGGAAGAGGCGCAGGGGGAGGAGGACGACGCCGAGGTTCATCCGGCGGCCGGGGTAGTAGGCGTGCCGGGCCGGGTCGTCGGTGGGGCGTTTGGCGGGGGATCCGGCCGGTTCGTCGTCCGCCGGGTCCGTGTAGTGGTCGTCGGGACCGGCGTAGTGGTCGTGGGGGTGCGCCGGTGGGTCGTAGGCGCTGCCGGCGGGGCGCATGGGGGGCAGGAGGCGGGTCTCGCCGGCGACGGGGGCGCGCTGGTGACCGACGACCGGGGTTTCGACGGTCTCGTCCAGCTGGTGGTACACGTCGTCGTAGCCGGTGGCGTAGCCGTCGTGGTCGCCGACCCGGGGGATGACCTGGGTGGCTCCGGCGTCGGGGACGGGATCGTCGGCGTGGCGGATGCTGCCGCCCCGCACGGCCTGGAGCAGCCGGTGGGCGCCGGTGTCGTCGGGGGCCGAATGGCCGCTCCAGACGACGGGGCGGCGTCGGGCGGGGGCGCCCATGGCGGGGACGCGGGCGGTGTCCCCGGTGGCGGTGTGCCAGGCGATCCGTGGTGACTGGGTTCGCCGTGCCGAGGCGCCCAACTGCACGCGGAAGCTCGCGTGATTGACGATGACCTGCGCCGGATCGCTCGGCACCTTCACCATGCTCAGCGCGGGAGCGTCGTCGTATCCCGACGAGCGGTCCCCCGTGGGTGTGCGGGGTGTTCTGGTGTCCACACTCATCTAACCGAGTGACCTGGAGTTAGGACACTGCCTTGGCGGCCCGGAAGTGTCCGGACCGCGTCAAGCTCGTACGTGTCGCCCGGATTACCCCGTACGGGTGACCCCGAGGACGGGTGTTCAGGCCCGCCTGCGGGCCGCTTCGTACAGCACGATGCCCGCCGCGACACCCGCGTTGAGCGATTCCGCGCCGCCCGGCATGGGGATGCGCACGCGGAAGTCGCAGGTCTCGCCGACCAGCCGGGACAGGCCCTTGCCCTCGCTGCCGACGACGATGACGACCGGTCCGGCGAGGGCTTCGAGCTCGCCGAGTTCGGCGTCGCCGTCGGCGGCGAGGCCGACGACCACGATGCCGGCCTTCTTGTAGGCCTCGAGGGCGCGGGTGAGGTTGGTGGCGCGGGCGACCGGGGTACGGGCGGCGGTGCCGGCGGAGGTCTTCCAGGCGCCGGCGGTCATTCCCGCGGCGCGTCGCTCGGGTACGAGGACCCCGTGGCCGCCGAACGCGGAGACGGAGCGGACGACGGCGCCGAGGTTGCGCGGGTCGGTGACACCGTCGAGGGCGACGATGAGGGGGTCCTGGCCCTCGTCGTAGGCGGCGTCGGCGAGGTCCTCGGGGTGGGCGTACTCGTAGGGCGGGACCTGGAGGACGAGGCCCTGGTGGTTGAGGCCGTTCGTCATCCGGTCGAGCTCGGGGCGGGGGGCTTCCATCAGGTTGATGCCGCCGCGCTCGGCCGCGAGCTGCAGTGCCTCGCGGACCCGCTCGTCGTTGTCGATGAACTGCTGGACGTAGAGGGTGGAGGCGGGTACGCCCTCGCGCAGGGCCTCGACGACCGGGTTGCGGCCGACGACCAGTTCGGAGGTGGACCTGCCGCCACGGCCCCGGGCCGTGGGGCGGCGCACGGCCTGCTTCGCCTTGGCGTTGGCGATGCGGTTCTTCTTGTGTCCCTTGCGCATCTCGGCGGGCGGGGTCGGGCCCTTGCCCTCGAGTCCCTTGCGCCGCTGGCCGCCACTGCCGACCTGCGCGCCCTTCTTGCCGGACATGCGACGGTTGTTAGCGGCCATGACTCACCTGTCTGTGTGAAGCGTTCGTACGTACGTCTTGTGCAGTGTGCCGCCCGGCGGGCCGGGCGGCACAATCGATCAAGGAATCGACCGTCGGGGGATCAACGCGGGCCGAGGCTCCAGCGGGGGCCCTGGGGGCCGTCCTCGATGGTGAGGCCGGACTGGTTGAGCTGGTCGCGGATGGCGTCCGCGGTGGCCCAGTCCTTGCGGGCGCGGGCGGCCTCGCGCTGGTCGAGGACCATGCGGACGAGACTGTCGACGACCCCGTGGAGGTCCTCGCCGCGGTCGGCGCCTTCGCCGGCCCAGTGCTCGTCGAGCGGGTCGAGGCCGAGGACGCCGAGCATGGCGCGCACTTCGGCGAGCCGGGCGACGGCGGCCTCCTTGTCGTCGGCTGCGAGGGCGGAGTTCCCCTGCCGGACGGTGGTGTGCACGATCGCCAGGGCCTGCGGGACGCCGAAGTCGTCGTCCATGGCCTCGGCGAAGGCGGGCGGCACCTCGGGGGCGGGTTCCACGACTCCCCCGGCCTTCTCCACGACGCGCTGCACGAAGCCCTCGATGCGGGCGAACGCGGACTCGGCCTCGCGCAGGGACTCCTCGCTGTACTCGATCATCGAGCGGTAGTGCGGGGTGCCGAGGTAGTAGCGCAGGACGATGGGGCGCCACTGCTTGACCATCTCGGAGACGAGGACGGAGTTGCCCAGCGACTTGGACATCTTGTCGCCGGCGATGGTCACCCAGGCGTTGTGCAGCCAGTAGTGGGCGAACTCGTCGCCGAAGGCCTTGGCCTGGGCGATCTCGTTCTCGTGGTGCGGGAAGATCAGGTCGATGCCGCCGCCGTGGATGTCGAAGGTGCTGCCCAGGTACTTGTGGGCCATCGCCGAGCACTCCAGGTGCCAGCCGGGGCGGCCGGGACCCCACGGGGTCGGCCAGGTGGGCTCGCCGGGCTTGGCGGACTTCCACATGGCGAAGTCACGGGGGTCGCGCTTGCCGGTCTCGCCCTCGCCCGACGGCTGCAGCAGGTTGTCCAGCTCCTGCCGGGACAGCTCCAGGTAGCCGGGGAAGGAGCGCACGTCGAAGTAGACGTTGCCGTCGGCCTCGTAGGCGTGTCCGCGCTCGATGAGCGTCCGCATCATCTCGACCATCTCGGTCACGTGGCCGGTGGCGCGGGGCTCGTACGTGGGCGGGAGGCACCCGAGGGTGGCGTAGCCGTCGTTGAAGGCGCGCTCGTTCTCGTACCCGATCGACCACCAGGGCCGGTTCTGCTCGTGCGCCTTGGTGATGATCTTGTCGTCGATGTCGGTGACGTTGCGGACGAACGTGACGTCGTAGCCGCGGTGTTCGAACCAGCGGCGCATGATGTCGAAGTTGAGGTACGAGCGGACGTGCCCGATGTGCGGCGGTGCCTGCACGGTGGCACCACACAGGTAGATCGAGACGCAGCCCGGCTTGAGCGGGGTGAAGTCACGGATCTGCCGGGCGCTGGTGTCGTACAGGCGAATGGTCACCACTCCAGGGTAGTGGGCGCGGGGCAGTGCCTTGCGACCCTTCGGCCGAAGGGCCACCTATTCGTGACACGGCGGACACCGCCGGGCGCCCCCGGTCCCCGAGGCGGTCCCGGCCGGGTACGGCCCGCCCACGCCGGGCCGGCTCAGAGACTCCCCACGACCTTCCGCGGGCGGACCCGGACGACCACGCGTTCCGCGTCCTGGGACGAGGCGGGGTTGAATTCGGCGTAGGGCTTGCCGCTGTACTTCAGGCTCAGCTCGTCGATGAGTTCCTGGCCGCCCTCGGTGGTCGTCTCGACGCTGCCGCGGATCTCGGCGTACTCGTACGGGGACTCGGGGTCCTGGACGACGACGCTGACGCGGGGGTCGCGGTCGAGGTTCTGCTTCTTGCGGCGGTCGACGGTGGTGGAGATCAGGACGTCGTCGCCGTCCCGCTTCGCCCATACGGGGGAGAGCTGGGGGCTGCCGTCGGGCTGGGCGGTGCCGAGGACGACGAAGACCGGGCCGTCGAGCAGGGCCTTGAGGCGGTCGGAGAGAACGGCGGGCATGGGGGTACCTCCGGGACCTGGGTCGCTGGTCGTCCCACGGGTACCCTCACGCGCTCTCAGCTCACCCGCACCACGAGTGCGGTCGCCACGGCCATCAGGCCTTCGTCGCGGCCGGGGAAGCCGAGCCCGTCGGTGGTGGCCCCGGAGACGGAGACGGGGGCGCCGGCCGCCTCGGAGAGGATCTTCTGGGCCTCGGCGCGGCGTTTGCCGATCTTCGGCCGGGGGCCGACGACCTGGACGGCGACGTTGCCGATCCGGAAACCCGCCGCGCGGACGATGCGGGCGGCCTCGGCCAGCAGGGTGACGCCGGAGGCGCCGGACCACTCGGGGCGCGAGGTGCCGAAGTGCTGCCCGAGGTCGCCGAGCCCGGCGGCCGAGAAGAGGGCGTTGCAGGCGGCGTGCGCGACGACGTCGGCGTCGGAGTGACCGGCGAGGCCGGGTCCCTCGCCCTCCCACTTCAGGCCGGCGCACCACAGTTCGCGGCCGTCCTCGAAGGCGTGGATGTCGGTGCCGATGCCGACCTGGGGCAGGGCCGGGAGCGCCTCAGAAGCCATCGTTGAGCCTCCTGCGGGCGATGACCGCCTCGGCGAGGACGAGGTCGAGCGGACGGGTGACCTTGAAGGCCTCCTCGTGGCCGGGGACGGTCACGACCCGCAGGCCGAGCTGTTCCACCATGCTCGCGTCGTCGGTGACGTCCTCGGTGACGGTCCGGTGGGCGCGCAGCAGGGTGTCGCGGTCGAAGCCCTGGGGGGTCTGCACGGCGCGCAGCCGGGCCCGCTCGGGCGTGGCGACGACCGGCTCGGGCTCGCCCGGGACGGCGGCCGGTTCGACCTCCTTGACGGTGTCGGCGAGCGGCAGCGCGGGGACGACGGCCGGGGCTCCGTCGCGTACGGCCTCGATGACGGCGTCGACGGTGTCCACGGGGACGAGGGGCCGGGCGGCGTCGTGCACGAGGACGACGCGATGGTCGGGCGGGAGCGCGTCGAGGCCGAGCCGGACCGATTCCTGGCGGGTCTCGCCGCCGGGGACGACCAGGAAGTCCGTCCGGTCGGGCAGGGCGTGCGCGTCGAGGAGCGACTTGACCTCGGCGGCGCCGTCGGGCGGGGCCACGACGATGACCAGGGAGACGGCGCGGGAGGCGGCCATCGCGCGGACCGCGTGGATGAGCATGGGCGTGCCGCTCAGCGCTCGGAGTGCCTTGGGGGCGCCCGGTCCGAGGCGTACGCCGCGCCCGGCGGCCGGAATGACGGCTGCGACGGGCGTCGGCGCGGGCGAGGGGCGCGATTCGTCAGACATCGGTTCCTGTCGGGTTCGTGTGCGGGAGGTCCTGCGGGAGGTCCTGCCGTCGTGACGGCGTCGTCCGCCCGCGGGGGCGGCCCGGGCGGCGTCCGGTGCGCGCGCTCGCCGGGTGCCGGAGCGCCTCCGTGGCGGAGCCACTCGGGCGGTTCGGCGGCACGGCGGGCGGGCGTGCCGGACGCCGCCCGGGAAAACGCCGGTTTGACGGCGGGGTCTGCGTGGGTATGGCCTCAGCGTGCCACTGGCGCGCGTCTTGACCGGACCCTTCCGTGACACCGGTCGAGTCGGCTGCCCGGACCCGGCACGATCAGTATCGGGGGCTCCCCGGTGTTTTACGGCTTCGCTGCCGGCATCCGCGTTGTCCGGGATCCACGTGCAAGAAGCGATGAGCGACAAGCACGTACGGGATCCACGTACGGCATCGGCGCGGCCGCGTACGAACCGAACATGCCGCAGCGCCCGGCGACAGGTGGTGTGTCATCGGGCACCGCGGCAGTTCACTGTTCGAGCGTGCTGAGCGGGCGGGGCCTGCCGGGAGGCCGGTCCGTCAGGACGCGAGGACCTCGTCGAGCAGGGCCTCGGCCTTGTCCTCGTTGGTGTTCTCCGCGAGGGCGAGCTCGCTCACCAGGATCTGGCGAGCCTTGGCCAGCATGCGCTTCTCACCGGCGGAGAGTCCGCGCTCGCGCTCGCGACGCCACAGGTCACGCACGACTTCCGCGACCTTGATGACATCGCCGGAGGCGAGCTTCTCCAGATTTGCCTTGTAACGACGGGACCAGTTGGTGGGCTCCTCGGCGTACGGCGCGCGCAGCACCTCGAAGACCCGGTCCAGCCCGTCCTGACCGACCACATCACGCACGCCGACGAACTCCGCATTGTCCGCTGGCACACGCACTGTCAGGTCACCCTGGGCGACCTTCAGCACCAAGTAGGTCTTGTCCACGCCTTTGATCTGGCGAGTTTCGATAGCCTCGATCAGCGCGGCCCCGTGATGGGGATAGACCACGGTGTCGCCAACCTTGAACGTCATGTGACAGGTACCCCTTCCGTGGCTATCCAGGGTAACACGGATACGGCGTCTTCTGAATGGCGTTTTCGCAGGTCAGGGCATATCTCGGGGCTTGACAACAGCGACAGGAACGTGCTTCGGCGGGTCCGCGGAGGCAGGTATTCGCAGGTCGGAGCGGCTGTCCGGGCGAGGTGAAACGCGTACGTTACACGCGCCCGGAGGCCCGTCGAGGCGGCTGAACATCCACATTTGTCCGGTTCCAAGCGTGCGACTTACGCTACTCCGTTCGGTGTCCGGAGGCTGACATGAGGCGAATCCAGAATTGATCATCCGGGCGTGCCGATCAGTAGCCCGATCGTCGTACTCATCGGTACGTGATCAATACGTGATCAATATCCGGGGGCCCGCGCATTCCTTCACCGAAATTTTGCGACCCCCCTTATGTGAATGCCGGACGAGGCCGTGGTCAATACGGATCGTGTGTACCCGGAAGACACCGGGGCACCCCTGCCCGAGGGAAGCGGGACTCCGGGGGGAGGGTCGGGTGCGGCAGGGCGGGGACGGCTCGGTAACCTGAGGCCGCTGACAGACACATAGGGCGGCTTTACAAGGAGGTCGCCCCTGCGTTCAAGGAGTTGCCGCCGCCGTGAGCAGCAGCCTTCGACGCGGCGCCCTCGCCGCCTCCGCCATCGCCTTCTCGATCGCCTCGCTCGCCGCCTGCGGCGCCGGCAACGACTCCCAGACCCTGGGCATCAAGCCGGACAACGCGGCCACGAGCGTGGGCGACATCAAGGTCCAGAACGCCACCGTGATCACCCAGCCCGACATGCACTCGACGGGCCCGGCCGTGGTCTCCGCCACCGTCTTCAACGGCGGGACCGCCCCCCAGACCCTCCAGTCGATCACCGTCCCCGGCACCGGCGAGACCGCCAAGCTCAGCCCGGTCAAGGGCAAGACCCTCGTGGTCCCGGCGGGTGGCTCGCTGGTCCTCGGCGGCAAGGGCAACGCCTCCGCCGTCCTGGACAACACCCAGGAGGCCCTCCAGGACGGCAACGCCCAGAAGGTCACCTTCACCTTCAGCAAGACCGGTGACGTGAGCCTGCGCGCCTTCGTCTTCCCGGCCAAGAGCTACTTCAGCAGCTGGGGCCCGAGCGAGATCCCCACGCCGTCGGCCTCGACGTCGCCCGCCCCCGGCGCCACGGCGAGCTCCAGCGGCAAGCCGTCGAAGGGCAAGTCCCCCTCCTCGACCGGCTCCGCGTCCGCCGGCAGCACGCCGAGCGACTCCGCGTCGGCGTCCGCCGCGGGCCACTGATCACAGGGCTGAAGGGCGGCACCCCCTGCCGGGGTGCCGCCCTTCAGTCGTACCGCCCGCCGCGGCGCCCGCCCGCCTCACGGGTGCCGGATCCGATCAGGGCTCGAACTTGTAGCCCAGCCCACGCACCGTCACCAGGTACCGCGGCGCACCCGGGTCCGGCTCGATCTTGGCGCGCAGACGCTTGACGTGGACGTCCAGGGTCTTGGTGTCGCCGACGTAGTCGGCGCCCCAGACGCGGTCGATGAGCTGCATGCGGGTGAGGACGCGGCCGGCGTTGCGCAGGAGCATCTCCAGGAGGTCGAACTCCTTCAGCGGAAGGTCGACCTTGGAACCGGACACCGTCACCACGTGCCGGTCGACGTCCATCCGGACCGGGCCGGCCTCCAGCGCGGCCGGGGTGACCTCCTCCGGCTCGCCGCGCCGGCGCAGCACCGCGCGGATGCGGGCGACCAGCTCACGCGAGGAGAAGGGCTTGGTGACGTAGTCGTCGGCTCCTATTTCCAGCCCGACGACCTTGTCGATCTCGCTGTCCTTGGCGGTCACCATGATCACCGGGACGTTGGAGCGGCCGCGCAGCTGGCGGCAGACCTCCGTACCGGGCAGGCCCGGCAGCATCAGGTCGAGGAGGACGAGGTCGGCGCCGTTGCGCTCGAACTCGTCGAGTCCGTCGGGGCCGGTGGCCGCGACGGCGACCTCGAAGCCCTCCTTGCGGAGCATGTACGACAGGGCGTCGGAGAAGGACTCCTCGTCCTCGACGACGAGCACACGGGTCACGGAAGGACCTCCGGGGCGGAAAGCGTTTCGTACGCGGTTGATTCGGGGGACGTGCTGGGGGACGGCCCGGCCTCTTCGTCGAGGTCGGGATGCTGCTGGGCGCGGTCTCGGGCCGCGCCGGCCTCCGGCAGCCGCACGGTGAAGGTGGAGCCCTGGCCTTCGGCGCTCCACACCGTGACCTCCCCGCCGTGCGAGGCGATCACGTGCTTGACGATGGCCAGGCCCAGGCCGGTGCCGCCGGTGGCCCGGGAGCGGGCCGGGTCGACGCGGTAGAAGCGCTCGAAGATGCGCTCCTTGTCCTTGTCGGAGATGCCGATGCCCTGGTCGGTGACGGCGATCTCGATCATGTCGCCACCGGAGGCGACGATCCGGCGGGCGGCGATGCCGACACGGGTGCGGGCCGGGGAGTAGTTGACGGCGTTCTCGACGAGGTTGCCCAGGGCGGCGGCGAGCTGCCCCCGGTTCCCCCACACGTGGAGGTCGGCGGTACCCCCCGCGGCCATCGTGATCTGCTTGGTGCCGGCCTGGTGCCGGCAGCGGTCGATGGCCTCGGCGACGAGTTCGTCCACCCGGACGGGCTCGGCGTCCTCGAGGGGGTCGTCGTTCTGCACGCGGGAGAGGTCGATGAGCTCCTGCACCAGGTTGGTCAGGCGGGTCGCCTCGATCTGCATGCGCCCGGCGAAGCGCTGCACCGCCTCCGGCTCGTCGGAGGCGTCCATGACGGCCTCGGACAGCAGGGAGAGCGCACCCACCGGGGTCTTGAGCTCATGGCTGACGTTCGCGACGAAGTCCCGTCGTACCGCCTCGATACGACGGGCCTCGGTGAGGTCCTCCACGAGCAGCAGGACCAGTCTGGACCCCAGCGGCGCGACCCGCGCGGAGACGGCGAGGGCCTCCCCCCGCCCGGTCCCGCGCCGGGGCAGGTCCAGCTCGACCTGCCGTATCTCGCCGTCGCGTCTGGTGTCGCGGGCCATCTGGAGCATGGGCTCGACGGCGAGCTTCCCGCCGCGGACCAGCCCGAGGGCGTACGCGGCGGAGCTGGCCTTGACGACGGCGTCGGCTTCGTCGAGTACGACGGCCGACGAACGGAGTACGGACAGAACCGTGTCCACTCCGGGCGGGAGTACGGGATCGGTGTGCAAGGAAGTCCTGGTCGGTCGCTTCTGGTCGCGCTCGCTCCAACGGAACGCCAGCATGGCGATGACACCGGTGAGCACCCCGGCGATCGCAGCCGCTGCGGCGACCGCCGCGTTCACGTCCATGCGTCAAGGTTAGGCACGGCATTCCTCCTGACCACAGCCGTCCGGGGGCGAGCTCGAACACTCGTCGCCCAGAGTTCACCTCGGAGCCAGTATTGGTTCATTTGAGGTGGAAGAAACGGACGCGTACGGGCCGGAACGTGGGAGCGTGGGGTTCGCACCGCCCCGAAGAACACGTACGAGAGGGAACCCTGATGCGGGACGCGTACCACGAGGAACTTGACTCGATCGGCGACGGTCTGGTGGAGATGGCCCGGCTGGTGGGGTCGGCGATCGGGCGCGCGACGACCGCGATCCTCGACGCCGACCTCAAGCTGGCCGAAAGCGTCATCGAGGCCGACAAGAGGGTCGACGAGCTGCAGCACGAACTGGAGGCACGGGCCATAGCCCTGCTGGCCCGCCAGCAGCCGGTGGCCACGGACCTGCGGATCGTCGTCACGTCGCTGCGCATGTCGGCCGACCTGGAGCGCTCCGGCGACCTCGCCCAGCACGTGGCGAAGCTCGCGCGGCTGCGCTTCCCCGAGCGGGCGGTCCCCCAGGACCTGCACGCCACCATCCTGGAGATGGGCCAGCTCGCCCAGCGCCTGATGGCGAAGGCCGCCGAGGTCATCATCACCAAGGACGTCGACCTCGCGCTCCAGCTGGAGGCCGACGACGACGCGATGGATTTGCTGCACCGCACGCTCTTCCAGCACCTGATCGACGAGCGCTGGAAGCACGGCATCGAGACGGCCGTCGACGTCACCCTTCTCGGCCGCTACTACGAGCGCTACGCCGACCACGCGGTCGCGGTCGCCAAGCGGGTGGTCTACCTGGTGACGGGCGAGCACGCGGACGAGATCCAGACGGACATCCAGCCGGTCACGGGCACGGACAACGCCTAGCCGCGTGCCGGGCGCCACTGTGCGCCGTTGATGCGCCTGCCGGGCCGGGCATGAAATGGACAAAGGCACCAGGCCCTGTCCACTGGGAGGAACCATGGCCGAATCCCCCAGCACCACGCCCGACCCCACACAACAGCAGGACACCGACCAGCCCGCCGACCTCAGGAGTCTCCCGCTCGTCGCCTCCTGCGGCTGCGGCTCGGGATGCGGCTGCGGGTGCCAGTCGGGCGGCCCGTGCCAGTGCGGCTGACGGCACCTTCCTGCCTTAGATGCCGAGGGCCCCGGTGATCTCTGATGATGCTGTTGGTTAATCCGGGGCCTGGCGTGACGTCGGCCTTCAAGACCTGGTTGTGGTCTTGAAGGCCGACGTTGTCGTATGGGGTGGGTGCGG